>JAYUQI010000083.1:0-12419 GCA_043756805.1 Sphingomonas sp. | reverse complement strand
GCCGATCCCCGGTATCGAACATGTCCGCCAGCCCTATTGGTATAACGAAGGGCGTGACATGACGCCCGAAGCCTTCGGACTGGCCTGTGCCGCGGCGATCGAGGCGCGTATTCTCGAGATCGGCGCCGACAAGGTCGCAGCTTTCATCGGCGAGCCGGTCCAAGGGGCAGGGGGCGTCATCATCCCGCCCGCCAATTACTGGCCTGAGGTCGAGCGCATCTGCCGCAAATATGGCATCTTGCTGATCTGTGACGAAGTGATCTGCGGTTTCGGGCGCACCGGCGAATGGTTCGGGCACCAGACGATGGGCATCCAGCCTGACATGATCGCCATGGCAAAGGGATTGTCCTCGGGTTATCTGCCGATTTCAGCGACGGCTGTATCGGCGGAAATTGTCGAGGTGCTCAAACGCGGCGGTGAGTTTACGCACGGTTATACCTATTCGGGGCATCCGGTGAGTGCCGCCGTTGCGCTGCGCAATATCGAGATCATCGAGCGCGAAGGATTGATCGAGCGGACGCGCAGCGAGACCGGACCCTATCTGGCGAAGGCGCTCGCGACGTTGATGGACCATCCGCTGGTCGGCGAGGTGCGCTCGGTCGGGTTGATCGGCGCGATCGAAATCACGTCGGACAAAGCGACCGGCGCACGCTTTGGCGGGACCGAAGGGACAGCGGGACCGATGGTGCGCGATTTCTGCATCGCCAGCGGCCTGATGGTGCGCAGTATCCGCGACACAATAGCAATGAGCCCTCCGCTGATCATCACGCTTGAGCAAATCGATGATATGATCCGGATGATCCGCGCGGCGCTCGATGCGGCCGAACCGAAGCTGCGCGCAATGGGGTAAATGCGGCGTCAGGCCTGAAGCACGACGGGGCTGGAGGCGTGCCAGTCCATCGCAACGGTATCGCCCCAGGTGAAATCTTCCTGATCGAAACGCGACATGTTTGATCGGCGGACGCGAACGATACGATCGTTCGGGAGCTTCACCTCGTAAACGGTGCAATCGCCCAGGTATGACTTGCCGACAATCTTTCCTTCGGCACAATTCTGCGGCGGTACAGCATTGGTTGTCGGCAACGTTCCCGGTTTCGATAGATTGATTTTTTCGGGCCGGAGCGCGACCCAGACGGTGCCTTCGTGCGGCCCGGTGACGCCGTGATTGATATGGATCTGACCAACGTCTGCCGTTTCGACGACGGCCCGCTCGGGCTCGTCCACTGACAGTTGTCCCTCGAAAATATTCACCGACCCCACAAAATCTGCAACAAACCGGTTTGCTGGATATTCGTAAAGGTCCGACGGCGTCGCGAGCTGCGCCACTTGCCCCTTGTTCACAACACCGATGCGGCACGCCATCGACAGCGCTTCATCCTGATCATGTGTCACCGTGACGAATGTAATCCCGATCTTGTCCTGTAATTCGGTGAGCTCGAACTGCATCTGCGCGCGCAACTTTGCATCAAGTGCTGATAGCGGCTCATCGAGCAAAAGCACTTTGGGACGCATGACCAATGACCGCGCCAGCGCGACACGCTGCCGCTGTCCCCCTGAAAGCTGATCGGGCAACCGCGTGCCCAGCCCGTCGAGCTTGACCAAGGCAAGCGCTTCTTCGGCACGTTCGCGCCGTTCGGCTTTGGCGACGCCCGCGATCCGCATCCCGTAGGCAACGTTGTCCATTACATCCATGTGCGGAAAGACGGCATAGGACTGAAACACCATATTGACCGGGCGCTTGTTCGGCGGAACCCCGGCCATATCCTGGCCGTCGATCAGGATTTGCCCCTCTGTCGGCACTTCGAACCCGGCAATCATGCGGAGCAATGTCGTCTTGCCGCAGCCCGATGGCCCGAGCATGACAAAAAACTCGCCAGCGACAATATCGAGCGAGACATTATCGACCGCAACCATGGCGCCGAAACGTTTCGTGACGTTGCGGATCTGGATGATGGGCTGGGTCATGGATGGGCTCCGGCAATCGTCGCCTTACCCTGTAGCTTCAGGGCAAGCGTCGTCAGGACAACAGTAATCAGGATCAGCAACGACGACATCGCATTGACTTCGGGCGTCACCGAAAAGCGCACCATCGAATAGACTTTAACGGGGAAAGTGACTGTGTTCGGGCCGCTGGTGAAAAACGTGATCACGAAATCATCGAGGCTCAGCGTGAACGAGAGCAGCGCGCCTGCAATCAAGCCGGGGCGCATATGCGGCAACAGGACATCGCGGAACGCTTGCCATTCGGTCGCGCCCAGGTCTTTGGCCGCTTCCTCTTCTTCCTTGTTGAAAGTCGCAAGGCGCGCACGCACCACCATTGTCACGAACGGAAAACAGAATGTGATGTGCGCAATCGTTATTGCGCCGAGGCTGAACGGCCATGGCAGATCGTTGGGCCATTTGATCGCCGCGAAAAACACCAGCATGGCGACGCCCATGCAGATTTCGGGCACGACAATGGGCAGCGACATCACGCCTTCCAATCCGGCTTTGAACGGAAAGCGAAAGCGCCACAGCATGACTGCGGACAGCGCGCCGAGCACAAGACTGAATATGGTCGCCAGCGCCGCAATCGTCAGTGAGTTGCCGAGCGCTTCCATCAACGATGTGTTTTGAAAGACTTTGCCGTAATATTTGAACGTAAAGCCCTTCCACACGACATTGGCTTTGCTGTCGTTGAAGCTGAAAATGAACAGGACGAGCAGCGGCGCATAGAGGAAGAACGCAACACCCGCGATCCAGCTGCGCAACCACAAGCGCTTGGTATATTCGAGCGGCGCGATTGCTGTGCGGGTGAACACGCTCATAAGCGCGCCTCCGCCTTGCGATTGCGCAGCGCCTGCAGAGCGATCAAGATGAAGGTTGCGTACATAAGCATGAACGACAGCGCGGCTCCGAACGGCCAGTCGTTGGCACCCTTGAACTGCCGCTCGATCACATTGGCGATCATCTGGCTGTCGGTGCCGCCCATCAGATCGGGCGTCAGATAAGCGCCGAGCGCGGGCACGAAGGTTATGATAACGCCCGAGATAATCCCCGGCGCGGCAAGCGGTGCCACGATGCGCGTGATCGTCGTCCAATGCCCCGCACCAAGGTCAAGGCTGGCTTCGATCAGCGATTTGTCGAGCCGGTCAAGCGCGGCGTAAAGCGGGAGCACCATGAAGGGGATATGGACGTAGACCAGCCCCAAGATCAGCGCGAAATTATTGTAAAGCAGTGGCAGTGGCTGATAATCCTGCCACGGCGCAAAGCCGACGCCCACCGATGCTGCGCTCATCTGTATCCATATCCATTCGAACGACTGGTTGGCAAAACCGCGTGTGCCGAGCACCGATAGCAAGGCATAGGTGCGGATAAGCAAATTGGTCCAGAACGGCAGCATGATCAGCAGCAACAGCCAAGGTTTCCACTGCGGCGTCGCAAAGGAAATCGCCAGCGCGATCGGAAAGCCGATGATCAGACACAGCAGCGTCGTCAACGCTGCAACGGCCGCCGATTTGACGAAGATACCCAGATAAAGTGGTTCGAGCGCACGACCGTAATTCGCGAATGTGCCGCTGATGTCGATCCCGACCGGGCCCGAAGGTGTGCCGAAGCTATACGCCCAGACAATCGCCAGCGGTGCCAGAAAAAACACCAGCAGCCACACGAGCGGTGCCACCGACAAGGCGGCGAAGGCCCGGCGCTGTTGGGACCAGTCCTGCACAGTTCAGCGCCGTCCGGTCATGACGCTTTCACCCGCGTCAGACCCTGATCGTAAAGCGTCTGCATGTCCTCGCGAAATTTGGCATATTCACATTTTGCCAGCATGTCGGCAGGCGGGAAAATGACCGGATTTGTTTTGTAGCTTTCGGGCATAAGCGCTTTTGCCGCAGCATTCGGTGTCGGAAACTGGATTGTTTCGGTCAGTTTTTTGCCATTTTCGCCGTCGAGCATGAAATTGATAAACGCATGCGCATTCTTGGGCCGCGGCGCGCCGGTTGGAATGCAGAGCGTGTCCGAATTCAGCTGGCTGCCTTCCTTCGGAATAACGAAATCGATGTCATCATCATCGACCATTTTCTGGGCGATATCGCCATTATATTCGAGTACGAGATCGACTTCGCCTTTAACGAGCAGATCCTGGCCATTGTCCTGATGGAACGCTTTCACAAACGGCTTTTGCTTGATCATCATCTTGACGATCGTTTCGACATCGGCCGGCGTCAGCGCGTTGACCGATTTGCCGAGATATTTTCCATAGAGACGGAACAGGTCACCCGCTTCGTCAAGCAGCGCTATTCGCCCCTTATATTCGTCTGAATCGAACAGGACTTTCCAGCTGTCGGGTTTTGTTTTCACTTTCGATTTGCGATAGCCGATGCCGAGCGCGAGCCACGTATAAGGCATCGAATATTTCCGCCCCGGATCATAATCCGCATCAGCAAAGGCCGGATCGATATTCTTCATGTTGGGGATGAGGCTGTGATCAAGCGGCATGATCATTTTGGCCTGCGCCATGCGCTCGACAAAATCATTCGACGGGACGATCACGTCAAAGCCCGGATTGCCCGCGCGCAGCTTGTTGAACAATTCGTCATTGTTGGCAAACAAGCTCATGTTGACGGCAACACCGCTTGCGCCCTTGAAATCTTCGAGGGATGTCTCGCCGATGTAGGTGTCCCAATTATAGAAGTTCAATTTGGGATCCTCGCCGGTCGGCGCGATTTTGGTTGACGTGCTGCTCTTGGGTTGCTCGCCGCATCCGGCGAGGCCACCGGCAAACGTCAACCCCACCGCAGCCGCGCCAACGCTCTGCAACAGCGAGCGACGGTTGACCAACAGGTCATGAAGCGAGATTTGGCGATCCATTGAGTTTCCCCTTTTTGGTATTGAAGCTACTATGCTGGGCCGGTTTTCTGCGGATCAAAAGAGATTTCTGCTCATTTAATCCACAGCAACGCTATTTTTTGCCAACACTGTGCACACAATGCGCGTAGGATGGACAAGCGCCAGTCGATTATGCGACATAGAGCTATCGAAAAAACCGATTGATCGTCGTGAATATCACTTTTCGCCAGATGCGCTATTTCATTGCTGTTTCCGAAGCCCGTTCGATTTCGGGCGGGTCGGCGATTGTCGGCATTTCGCAATCGGCGATTACCGATGCGATCCGCTTCCTTGAAGCCGAGACGGGGTTTGCGCTGCTTACCCGGCATGCCAAGGGCGTGACTCTGACACGCGAAGGACAGCAGTTTCTTCGCCATGCGCGCAAAGTGATCGACGCCATTGCCGATATCCGCAGCGATGTCGGGCATGGCGAAGCGCGGATCGGCGGGCGGCTGCAAATCGGGACGACGCCGATTGTTACTGGTTATTTCCTGACCGATCTGCTCGCCCGTTTTCGTCAGGCGTTTCCTGATGTGGAGATCTCGATCACCGAGGACCGCAATGATTTTATCGAACATATGCTGGTCAACGGCGAAGTCGATCTGGCCATTCTGATCGTGCCAGGCCTGACGCGACCCGAGGCGCTCGATCACGAAATCCTGTTGCGGTCTGAAATGCGCGTGTGGATGGCGCCCGGCCACCCGCTTGCGACGACGGAAAGCCTGAGCTTGTCCGAATTGATCGACGAACCGCTGGTGACGCTGGCCCGTGACGAATTGTCGCCTGCATCGCTTGGCGTATGGCAAGGGCAGGTGCATCGACCGAAAATCAGCTATTCAAGTTCGTCGGTTGAGGCGGTGCGCGGGCTTGTCGGCACCAATGGCGGCGTCGCCGTGCTGCCCGATCTCGTCTATCGTCCGTGGTCGCTTGACGGTGATCGTATCTTGGCCAAGCGCACCCGCGACAAGCTGCCGACGGTCGACATCGGTTTGGTCTGGCGACGGTTGACGCGGCATAGCGAAGCCACATCGATGTTCATGGAAACCGCGCGCGGGCTAAGACCACAACGATAACAGGCCATCGCGCTTGACAAATTGTGCAGTGCAACATAATTGAGGAATTCATATCAATTTAATCGAGATTTCCAATGCCAGCGCTCGCGCTTCTCACTTTGCTGTCCGTTTTGTTTCGCCGGCCCGCAAACCGCGACTGATACCGGCGTTCAGGCACCGGCGTTCAGGCCGTGCGCATATACCAGTCATAATCGAGCGTCGGCACCGTTGCGAAGAAGCGTTCCTGTTCGGTGCGCTTCACAATCGTATACATCTCGACAAAGCGTGATCCCAGATAATCGGCCATTGACGCTGATGCAGCGAAGCGATCCACGGCGCTGAACCAGTTGCTGGGCATCGGGTCGCTCCCTTGTATCGGCGCTTCATAGCCATTGCCGACGACAGCGGGGCCGGGGTCGGTTTCGCCCGTGATGCCGTGGTGAATTGCCGCCAGCATCGCCGCCATCGCAAGATACGGATTGGCATCGGCGCCGCACGCACGGTGCTCGATATGGCGACTGCCGGGCGATCCGGCGGGCACGCGGAAACTGACCGTGCGGTTGTTCACACCCCATGTCGGCGCGACGGGCGCATAGCTGTTTGCCTTGAACCGTCGATAGCTGTTGGCGTTGGGCGCAAAGATCGCAAAGCTGTCTGCCAGCAGCGCCTGCATTCCGCCGATTGCGTGACGCAGCATCGGGGTCCCGTCGAGCGCCTCGCTGGCAAATATGTTTTCCCCGGCGGCATTGTGCAGCGAGACGTGCAAATGCATGCCGTTGCCCGCTTCTTCGGCAAAGGGCTTGGCCATGAACGTCGCTTCCATGCCGTGCCGGTTGGCCACTGTCTTGACCATGCGCTTGTAAGACGTCGCATCGTCGCAGGCAGCAAGCGCATCGGGTTTATGCCGCAGCGTCAATTCGAACTGTCCGGCGGCATATTCGGATATCGCTGATTCAAGCGGGATATTCTGCGCGTCTGCGCCGGCATAAAGCGCGTCGAAAAAAGGACGGAAATCGTCCATCTCGCGCATGCCATAGACCTGAATATCGTCAGGCGTCCGGCCATTATGCGGAACGCGCGCTGGACGGGGCCGCCCGTCGCGCCCACGTTTGGCGTCGAGGAGGTAGAATTCGAGCTCGACTGCGACGACGGGCGTGAGGCCGATGGCCGCGAGCCGGTCGATCACCCCACCCAGAACATGCCGCGGGTCGAGATCATGCGGGGCTCCGTCAAACTGATAACAGCTGACGAGGAATTGCGCGGCATTCTCGCCTGCGGACGGCGTTGCGACCAGCGTCCCGGGGATCGGCCACATCGTGCGATCAGCATCGCCATTTTCCCACACCAAGCCGGTCTCGGTCGTGTCGCGCCCGGTGATGTCGACAACAACAATCGATTCGGGAAGGAAACGACCGGTGTCGTAGACGGCCAGCACCTCGTGCCGCCGCAACCGTTTGCCCCTCGGCACCCCGCACATGTTGGTAAACAGCATGTCGATGGCGTCGATGTGCGGATGTGCCGCGAAAAAGGCCTCTGCTTCGGCGCGCGTCGCGATCTGGTGCGATGATGTGGTCGGCATGTTGTCTTGTCCGGTGTTGTAGGGTGAATAGGTCATAGTCGGTCGCGCAGCGCAAACCACAACAGGCCGAGCGTGGCCAGCGGTTGTCGCAGCAGCTTGCCACCGGGAAACTTGCGGTGCGGCAAATCGGCAAGCACATCGAACCGCGTTGTCGTGCCATGCAGTGCTTCGGCGATCAGTTCGCCCGCCATTGTTGTCATGAGCGCGCCATGCCCCGAAAACCCATGCGCAAAGAACGTCCGACCGCGTCGTCCGATATGCGGCAGGCGGTTGGCGGTGACCGCAACGGCACCGCCCCAGGCATAATCGATGGGTATAGTCGCAAGGTCGGGAAATATGGCCTGCATGTGTCGCCGGACGAACGCCTTGATGTCTGTCGGCGGTCGTGTCGTATAACGCTCGCCACCGCCGAAAATCATGCGCTTGTCGGCCGAAAGCCTGAAATAATTCAGGACAAACCGGCTGTCCGCAACCGCGGCATCGCTCGGCAATAAACGGTCCGCGATGTCACCGAGTGGCGCGGTGGCGATGTTATAATTCATGATCGGGATGGTGTAACGGCCGAGTTCGGGCGCCACCGTATCGGTCCAGCTGTCACAGGCGATCACCACATGTCCGGCGCGGACTGACCCCCGTGCGGTGCGAACCATAACGCCTTCACCGTCGTCGATGCTTAGCACGCGGCTGCCCTCGTGAAGGCGCACGCCCGCCGCGCGTGCCGCATCGGCGAGGCCCAAGGCATAGTTGAGCGGGTGGAAGTGCCCGCCCGCCGGATCATAGATGCCGCCATGATAGTGCGCCGTGGCGATATGTGCGCTCATGTCGGCGGGTTGCACGATCTGTGGCGACACATACCCGAAACGGCGCGCCAGATAATCGGCGTCGCGCTGCATCGCGTCAAAATGTGCCGGCTTGTAGGCAGCTTCGAGATGACCGGATTTGAGGTCGCAGGGAATGGTATGTTGTTTGATCCGGGCGCGAACGCGGACATGCGCCTGATACGCAACGTCGAAAATCGCTCGCGCGCGGTCTTCACCAAATTCCTGCTCGATTTCCGCCATCGTCCAGCGCAGGCCCGGGATCAGCTGCCCGCCGTTGCGACCCGATGCGCCGAACCCCACCTGCTCGGCTTCGAGCAGAATGACTGAATAGCCCGCTTCTGCACTCGCCAGTGCCGCAGCCAGACCGGTAAACCCTGCACCAACGACACAGACATCGGCACGGTGGTCGCCCAGCAACGGCGGGTGCGCGCGCGCGGCGTTTGCACTGGTGGCGTAATAGCTGTCGGCAAGCGGATCGGTCATCACACCCGCAGCAACAGATGCTCGCGCTCCCATGAACTGATCACCGACTGATAGTTGAACAGCTCGCATTCCTTGATCGCGTAAAACACTTCGAAAAAATCTTCGCCCAACAGCTTTTTGACCGGCGTGCACCGGGCAAAGCGATCAAGCGCTGTTTCAAGTGTGCGCGGCAGGGTGCGCGCGCGATTATAGGCATTGCCTTCCATGCTCTTGGGCGGGATCATCCGCTCGACCATGCCGATATAGCCGCAGATCAGCGAGGCAGAAAAGGCAAGATAAGGATTGGAGTCGGCACCCGGCAGGCGGTTCTCGACACGCCGGTTCTTGCCGTCGGACAGCGGCACGCGCAGACCGCACGACCGGTTGTCGACACCCCACTGAACGTTGATCGGCGCATCCGAATCGGGGCGCATCCGCCGGTAGCTGTTGACGTTGGGCGCAAACATCGGCGTGACTTGCGGCAACAGGCGGACGAGTCCCGCGATGTAACTGCGGAACTGCGCACTGTCGCGTCCGTTGGCCGAACTGAAGATGTTCTTGCCCGTCGCGACGTCGAGCACCGACTGATGAATGTGCATCGAGCTGCCGGGCTGCTCGCTCATCGGTTTGGCAAGGAAGGTGGCATAAACGCCGTGCTCGATCGCTACCTGACGCATGATGCGCTTGAACAGCAGCACTTCATCGGCCAGCCGCAGGGCATCGCCGTGGAGGAAATTCACTTCGAGCTGCGCGGCCCCTGACTCGTGGATCATCGTGTCGATGTTCAGCCCGGCTTTCTCGCAATATTCATAGAGATGCTCGATGATCTCTTCGAATTCGTTGAGCGCTTCGAGACCGTAAGGCTGGCTCGCTGTTTCGGGACGCCCGGATCGTCCCGTCGGCGGGACCAGCGGAAAATCGGGATCGACATTTTGCGAAACGAGATAAAATTCGATCTCGGGCGCGACCACAGGCTTCCAGCCCTTGTCGGCATAAAGTTTGAGCACCCGTTTCAAAAGCATGCGCGGCGCAATGTCGAGCGGATCGCCATCGCGCGAAAAACAATCGGCAATCACATACGCCGTCGGCGTTTTGAATCCCGGCGCTTCGCAAATCGTATCGCCGTCGGGGATCATTACCAGATCAGGGTCGAATTCGGGGATCACGCCACTGATACCGTCAGGATATTCGCCGTTGATCGTGACCGTAAACACGCTGCTGGGAATACGCAGCGTCCCATCGCGCACCGACGTCAGGAATTTGGCGGCAGGCAGCACTTTGCCACGCTGCACGCCATTCATGTCGGGCACGATGCACTCGATTTCGCCGACGCCGTGATCGGCGATCCACGTAGCTAATTTGGTCGACATACTCATGCCCGTCACGTGCCGCCGAAAGTCGGCAACCCTTTCCGTTGGTTAAAATGTCTTGCTGATCGAAAAAACCGCTGCTGCGCTGCCCAATGGATTGCCGCCGGTGCGCGAGGTGTCGACGTAGCTCGCGCCGACCGTGAAGCCCTTGATATCCGCACTGATGCCAACCGACCAGTCATTCTTATTGTCCGCGCCGAACGCGCCGTCCTCGATCCCGAACGATCCCGTCAGCGTCAGCGGCGTCGACGGGATTGGAAGCGATCCGTTGACAGCGATATAGGTATTGCTGACATCGCCGATATTGGCTTGTTTCGGGGCATAAGCAAAAAGGACACCGATCGTGCCCGGTCCGATACCGTGGCTCGCCGAGGCCTGAAGTTCGACATAGTTGGTATCGCTGGCACCAGGATATACATAATAGACCGCCAGAGCCCCTGCGGTAAAGCCGCCGATTTCCTTCGAGACACCAACCGTCAGGTCGACTTCGACTTTGTCACCGCCGTTGTCGGCAATGTTCGATCCCCAGACCGAGGCATAAAATCCCGATTCATGCGTGACCGTGATCGACGGCTGGAAAGCAGGATCCTTATTGCTGAGCGAAAGTCCGCGGAAGCGGTAATCGCTGACCGCCGATAGCGTGAAATCAATCGAAACGGGATCGGTCGCCTCGGTGGGCTCCTCGGTGGGCGCGGTCGATGACGTCGTTTGGGCAAACGCAGCGCTGATGCTGAAGGCGCAGCTGCCAATGAATGCGAGACTAGCAAGTTTTTGTGCTGATTTTGTCATATTCTACCCCTTAATTAAATTCACGAGACGGTCATGTTCCGACCTGTCACCGCGAGGTTTGACGTCCTCCAATCCACAGCAACCATAACCCTATGGACTTGGCCAGCCCAAATGCACAATTCCGGTCCATCGGCTTTTCCGATAGCTAACGGATTGGCAAAAGGCTGGTCATTTTTCAAATAATCAGCGTTATCGCCGTTAACGAGGTGCCTGATGCTACAAAACGATCCGCTCGCTTCATTCTGGATGCCATTTACGGCGAACCGTGCGTTCAAGGCAGCGCCACGACAGCTCGTTGCGGCAAAAGACATGCATTATACGAGCGCCGATGGGCGGGCGATCCTCGATGGGACGGCTGGTCTCTGGTGCGTCAATGCGGGGCACTGCCGCGCGCCGATTGTCGAGGCGATCCGCAAAACAGCGGGTGAACTCGATTTCGGTCCGACCTTTCAGGTTGCGCATCCGCTCGCGTTTGAACTGGCGTCGCGCGTGGCGGCCCTCATGCCCGCCGGGCTGGACCGCGTCTTTCTGACGAACAGTGGTTCGGAATCAGTTGATACGGCGCTGAAAATCGCGATTGCGTGTCAGCGCGCTCGCGGACAGGGAACGCGCACACGGTTGATCGGGCGCGAGCGCGGCTATCATGGCACAGGGTTCGGCGGCATTTCGGTTGGCGGAATCGTCAATAACCGCCGCGCCTTTGGCACGCTGCTGGCGGGTGTCGATCACTTGCCGCACACGCATAGCCTCGCCCATTCGGCGTTTACGCGCGGGCAACCTGCCTGGGGCGCGCATCTGGCGGATGACCTCGAGCGCCTTGTTGCGCTCCACGGTGCCGAGACAATTGCGGCTGTCATCGTCGAACCACTCGCCGGATCGACGGGTGTTCTGGTGCCGCCGGTCGGTTATCTCGAGCGGCTCCGCGAGATATGCACCAAACACGGCATCATCCTGATTTTCGACGAAGTGATCAGCGCGTTCGGGCGCATGGGCAGCGCGACCGCATCCGAACTCATGGGCGTGACACCCGACATGATTGCCATGGCGAAGGGGCTGACCAACGCCGCCGTGCCGATGGGTGCTGTCGCCGTATCACGGACAATCCACGACGACATCGTCGAGAATGCACCCGACGGGATCGAGCTTTTCCACGGCTACACTTATTCAGGGCACCCGCTTGCCGCAGCAGCGGGTCTTGCGACGCTCGATCTCTATAAATCGGAACAATTGTTCGAGCGAGCAAAGGACATGAGCGGTTATTTCGAAGATGCCGCTCACAGCCTCAAAGGGCGCCGACACGTTATTGATGTCCGCAACATGGGGCTGGTCGCAGGGATCGAACTCAGTCCGCGTCCCGGCGCGCCGACGAAGCGCGGTATGGAATTGTTTCATGCCTGTTTTGACAATGGCCTGCTTGTCCGCGCGACCGGCGACACGATCGCACTGTCGCCGCCGCTTATCCTCGAAAAATCGGAGG
>JAYUQI010000082.1:0-4315 GCA_043756805.1 Sphingomonas sp. | reverse complement strand
GCTGCACGCTGCTCGACACGCGCAAGACGATTCCCGGCCTGCGCGTACTGGAGAAATATGCGACGCGCATGGGCGGGGCGACCAATCACCGGATGCGCCTCGATGATGCAGCGATGATCAAGGACAATCATGTCGCGGTGGCGGGATCGGTTGGCGAAGCGACGCGGCGCGCGGTTGCGGCGGGGATTGCGAAGGTCATCGTCGAAGTCGACCGCATCGACCAGATCGGGGAAGCCTTGGACGCAGGCGCAACGCATATCCTGCTCGACAATATGGGTCCGCCGATGCTCCGCGAGGCTGTTGCCCTGATCGGCAACCGCGCCGTCACCGAAGCCTCGGGCGGTGTCCGCCTCGACACGATCCGCGCCATTGCCGAAACAGGAGTCACTTATGTCAGCGTCGGCCGCCTTACACAAAGTGCCCCTGCGGCAGATATCGGGCTGGATTTTGCTCTGGCTTAATGTGCTGTCGGGCGTGGCACTGGCACAAACCAATCAATGCCGCTTGCCCGCGCGGCTCGACGTGCCCGACATCCGCCAGCCCGATAAAGAACCATCGCGCACAGTGCCGGTCGCAGGATACACGCTTGCGCTGAGCTGGTCGCCGCAGTTCTGCCGTCGCCACCCCGACGATCGCCAGTGCGACCCCGGTATCGGCACGTTTGGCTTCATCCTCCACGGTCTCTGGCCCGAAGGCGCGGGGAGCAGTTATCCGCAATGGTGCGCGACGTCGCCAGCACCGATCCCCAAAGCCATCGCGCGCGCGCAGTTCTGCACCCAGCCCAGCCCGAAGCTGATGGCGCATGAATGGGCGAAACACGGTACATGCGCGACGCGGAACCCGGCGGACTATTTTGCCGCTTCGCGCAAATTATTCGCAAATGTGCGTTTCCCCGACATGGTTGCCCTCTCACGGCGCCCGGTCGACGTCGGCGGATTCAAGCGCCTGATGTCGGCGGCCAATCCGCGCCTCATGCCCTCGGCAATGGTCGTCTCGACTGATCGAAACGGCGACTGGCTGCGCGAAGTCCGCATTTGTTTGACGAGGGCAATGCGGCCCGAACCCTGCCCGCGCGGACGCGGTGGCGGTGCGCCCGACGGGGCACCACTCCGCATCTGGCGTGGCGCACGCTAGCCGTTGATGATCGCCGTGCCCGGATGATGCTTATCGAGATGTTTCTTGATGATTTTCAGGTTGCGCGTGTTCGACCGGAAGAAAAAGTCGGGGATGGCGCCGACCAAGGGGATAGCGCCGAGCAGCGCATCGACGCCGATGTTGCCTGCCATGCGGACATAGACATGTTTTGGCATACCAAGATTGCGCGCTTCCCAGGCAAGCCAGCTGCCCATGATCGCTGCGATTACGCTGCCACCGACGGGAATGATGTCGAAAATGACGTCGAGGCCAAAGCGCCGGTTGGTGCCCGGCAGCACGAACAGCCCTTCGAGCAGCGTCTCCATCGCTTGGATCCGCCGCCGCACCGATGCGGGATCGCTGCCGCCAAGCCCGACTTTGCGGGTAAGCGCATCGAAATCAACGGGCTTGGACGTCGGCATACGCATCTCCTGTTGCAATGATATGGGAAGCCGAAGCGCTTACGCAACGGCTGCTGCACCGATACCGGCGTTTCGGTGTCGGGGGTAACCGTACGAAAACCGACACTGGCTTCACCGCAAACAGGAATATCGTCAACGGGGATGGCCGCACCGTGTATAAGCGCGGTGCGAGCGTTTCACGGTCGGGCGGAAATGTCACACGGTCTGTCGATGTCACCCGTGCAAAAGGGTTTTCAAAGCGGCAAACCTCCAGATGCGGGATCTGGGGCGCGCGTCGCCTCTGATCCTGCATGTGCCTGCGCGAGCGATCCGGTAAAGAAGGCCTCTGGCGAACTCACCCCAATGGGTCGTTTTCACTAAAACCCGCTTGCGCAGGCACATAATTCTAGTCGCAGTCGCCCGCGAGGCAGGCTTTGTGGAGCTTCCACGCCAGCCACGCCGAAATGATACACATTGCGGCCGTCATCAGCAGTTGATTGACCGATGACACACCGATTGCGCTCAATCCCAATGCCAGCGCCGATCCCGCGACCATGCAACCCGCATTGACGATATTGTTGGCCGCCACTGTCCGCGCCGTTTCGCTTTTGGGCACAGTCGTTGTCAGAAACGCATAGAGCGGCACGACAAACATGCCGCCCGCAATCGCGATGCCGAGCAGCGATAACGTAAGTGGCACCGCGCCGGGGTGGCTCATGAATTCAAAAATATTGTAAAGCTGCCCGCTGTTATCCTGGACCCAGTTTTTGGCGACAAGATGAAAAGCAATGATGAAAACGCCCATCACGATGACCGATGCCGGCGCATAGCGCGCCGAGACCTGGCTTTTCAGCAACCGGTTGATCACCAGCGACCCGATCGCGATGCCAACCGAAAAGATCGCAAGGAATAAGCTCGCAACTTCCTTGTCAGCGGTCAGAATATTTTTGACCAGCGGCGGAAACTGGATGAACAGTACCGAGCCGATGGTCCAGAAAAAGCTGATCGAAATGATTGCAAGGAACAGGCGCGGGATGTGCATCGTGTTCGAAACGAGTTTGTAGGACGCGCGAAAGACATTGAAATCAATCGGCTCGGGCGTGCCAATTGGCGGGGCGGGCGGCACTTCACGACCGCTGAACCAGCCGATCACGGCGACGATGACAACCGCAATTGCAGCAACCTGCGCGCTGATAAACCCGGCCAATATCGTTCCGGCCAGAATCGCGATATAGGTGCCTGCTTCGATCAGGCCGGTGCCGCCCAGCACTTCGTCATGCCGAAGATGCTGCGGCAAGATCGCATATTTTATCGGCCCGAAAAACGTCGAGTGCACGCCCATCGCGACCAGCGCGGCAAGCATCAGCGGGATGTTCGCAATCAGCAGTCCCCCGGCACCGACAAGCATGATGGCAACCTCGGCCGCTTTCACGATCCGCACCAGCTGCGCCTTGTCGCGCGCATCGGCCAACTGCCCCGCGACGGCGGAAAGCAGGAAAAAGGGCATGATGAACAGCGCGGTTGCAATGCCGCTGAATTGTTCCTCCTGCCTCGGGTCCGAATAGACGTTGTAGACAACGAACAGGACCATCGCATTCTTGAACAAATTGTCGTTCATCGCGCCAAGGAACTGCGTGACAAACAGCGGAAGGAAACGCCGCTCGCGGAGCAGGTGAACCGTATTTTGCATCAAGGTGAAAGCATTCCCGGCCCGTTGCGACTGTGCGCGCCATAGACAGCTTTGTGTGGCGAGCCAAACGCTATAACGAGGGTGAAACATGATGAGCCTTCCCAACATTCTCACGCTTTCGCGCATCGTCACAGTGCCGTTGCTCGTGGCGCTGCTCTGGTTTCCGGGCTGGGAGCTTGGCTATGCGCTCGGCTTTGCGCTGTACTGCCTGATGGGGATCACCGATTATTTTGATGGCTATCTGGCACGCGCCAACGGGCAGGTGTCGAAACTCGGCGTGTTTCTTGATCCCATTGCCGACAAGATCATGGTCGCTGCTGTTATCATGATGCTGGTCGGAACGCGGCATGAAGCGGCATCGATCAGCGGCATTCATATCATCCCGGCCATTATCATCCTGCTCAGGGAGATCACGGTATCGGGGCTGCGCGAATTTCTGGCCGGATTGCAGGTTTCGTTGCCCGTCTCGCAACTTGCGAAGTGGAAGACTGCCTTGCAGATGGTGGCGCTCGGCGCGCTGATATTGGCCGGCGCGCTCCCGACACTTGTCTGGATCAAACAAATCGGCGTTGGTTCACTGTGGGCGGCTGCCGCGCTGACCCTGGTAACCGGCTGGGATTATCTGCGCGTCGGTATCAAGCACATGGACTGAACGATGCCGAAAATTCTCTATTTCGCCTGGGTGCGCGATGCCGTGGGGGTGGCAGAAGAGACAGCCAGGCTGCCCGATGGCGTTGCGACGGTTGCCGATCTTGCCGACTGGTTGGCGATCCGCCATCCGATCTTTGCGGATCGAGCCCGCCTGCGTGTGGCCGTCGATCAAGTGATGGCTGGCTTTGACACGGACATTTCCAGTGCCAGGGAAATTGCCTTCTTCCCGCCGGTAACGGGTGGGTGATTACAATTCGTGTCTGTGAATCCGATTTTGATGTCGGCTTGGAGACCGACGGGCTGATGGCAGCTGGTGTCGGCGGGATTGCGAGCTTTATCGGTATCGTTCGCGGTAATGGCGGTTTGGTTTCGCTTACGCTTGATCATTATCCGGCGATGACAGAGCGAGCACTGCAATCACTGGCCGATGCGGCGTTCG
>JAYUQI010000081.1:0-12524 GCA_043756805.1 Sphingomonas sp. | reverse complement strand
CACCGTCGCCAGAAACGCCCGAACCGTCGGCGCCAGGTCCTCACGATCCAGTGCAAGGGCGATGTTCGCCATGATGAACCCTGCCTTGTCGCCGCAGTCATAGCGACGCCCACCGAATTTATAGGCGTGAAACGGCTGCGTGCCGATCATCTGTGCCATCGCATCAGTCAGCTGGATTTCATTGCCCGCGCCGCGCCCTTGCGTTTCAAGCACGCGCATCACTTCGGGCTGCAGGATGTAGCGACCCGGGATCATCAGGTTTGACTGCGCGGTGCCGGGCGCCGGCTTTTCGACGAGCCCCAACACTTCGACCAGCGCCCCGTCGACTTTGCCCGGCGTCACGATGCCATATTTATCGGTCTGGTCGGGCGCGACTTCATAGCCGCAGACGACATTGCCACCCACTTGCTCATAAGCATCGACCATCTGTTTCATGCAACCGGGTTCGCCAACCATCAATTCGTCGGGCAGGAAAATCGCAAAGGGATCATCGCCGATGATGTGGCGTGCGCACCAGATCGCGTGGCCGAGACCAATGGGTTCCTGCTGCCGGACATAGATGACTTCGCCGGGCCGAAAGCGCGTGCCTGCGATGGCGTCCAATGACTTGCCGCGCCCGCTCATCGTGGTTTCGAGTTCGTAACTGATGTCGAAATGATCCTCGAGCGCGGACTTGCCGCGGCCGGTGACGAAAATCATCTGTTCGATGCCTGCCTCGCGCGCTTCGTCGACGGCATATTGGATCAGCGGCTTGTCGACGACCGGCAGCATTTCCTTTGGCATCGCCTTGGTCGCGGGCAGGAATCGCGTGCCGAGGCCACCGACCGGAAAGACGGCCTTGCGGAGTTTTTTGACGCTCACCGGTCGCGCTTTTTCTTGCCGCGGTTGGTATACATCAGCGCGGCGACGAGTGCTGCGGAACCAATCCCCGTTGCAATCGCACCGGCAACCATTTTCTGGTTCTTGGTGGCAGATTTGCGCGCGCGCGCTTCCTGCAAGGCTTCGGAAGCGGGCGTCTCGTCGTCGTCGGAAATATCGGTCATGTCGGTTTCCCTAGCGTTGAACCTCTTGAATCGCGGTTAACGGCGATGTGCAAGCAGAAACCTGCGCGATGGCCTCAACCGCTCCCTCTAAAGTCACGCGGCGAACAGGAGTTCCCGGCGGGAAGGCAGTAAGCAATCGGGTCGGCATGGCCGCGGACAGGATGATGAAACTGCCACGATCATCGGCGCGGCGGATGAGGCGGCCGAACGCTTGGGCCAATCGCGCACGGATCAGGCGGTCGTCATAAGCCGGACCACCCCCTGCCGCGCGCCGCGCCGCGTGCAGCACCGAGGGCTTGGGCCACGGCACGCCTTCCATCACCACAGTACGCAGCGAATGGCCGGGCACATCAACGCCATCACGCAACGCATCGGTGCCGAGGAGCGACGCGCGCGGATCGTCGCGGAAAATGTCGACGAGTGTGCCGGTGTCGATGGGATCAACATGCTGGGCATAAAGCGGCAGACCATCACGCGCGAGGCGATCAGCGATGCGCGCATGCACCGTTTTCAGGCGGCGGATGGCGGTGAACAGGCCAAGCGTGCCGCCGCCCGATGCGGCGATCAGCCGCGCATAGGCATTGGCGAGCGCGCCGCTGTCGCCGCGTTTGACGTCGGTGACGATCAGGACTTGCGCGTTGTTCGCATAGTCGAAGGGGCTCGGCGCGCTGAAATGAAGGGCAGGGGCGGACAAATGGTTCGCGCCGGTGCGCGCCTCGGCGGCAGCCCAATCTTCACCGCCGCGCAAAGTGGCCGATGTGACGATCACGCCGTGCGCGGGTTTCAGGACCGTTTCGGCAAACGGCTTGGTCGGATCGAGCCAGTGACGACGGAGCCCGACATCGAAGTCGCGCGCCTCAATCCGGTCCACCGCGAGCCAGTCGACAAAATCAGGATCAGCGGGGCCACCAATGCGCACGAGCAGCGAAAGCCACGCCGCCACGGTGTCACGCCGCCAACCCAGACTCGCAATCGCCCCGTCGATCCGCGCGCGTGCCGGACCGTCGAGCCAGTCGGGGCCATCTTCGAGGACCGCTTCGAGCCGCCGACCCAACGCGACCAACGGACGCAGAAGATTATCGAGTGCAACAGCGGCGGCTTGCGCGGCTTCGACGAGCTTACCATCGAGTTCGGCTGCTTCAGTCTCCAGGCCATAGCCTGCATCCTCACCTTCGGCGCGAGCATAAACGGTGCCGCGCACGGCGCAGAGTAGCGCTTCGACGGGGCCAAAGGGATCGCCCTCGGCAATGCGTTGCAGCCAGCCGTCCCCCGGCAGCGCCTGCGCGGCATTGCCCGCCGCGACGATGGCCGCTGATCCTTCGGCATCATAACTGGCGACATCGGCGAGGCGTGCTGCCAATCCGCGCCGCCGCCCGCGCGCGGTTCCTTCAGGGCCTATAATCCAGCGGCGAATTTCAATCGCTTCCTGCCCCGTCAGTGCGGCGGAAAACATGCTGTCCGCGGCATCGAACAAGTGATGCCCTTCGTCGAAGACAATTCTTGTCGGACGATTCGCCGCTTCTCTCCCCCGCGCGGCATTGACCATGACGAGCGCATGATTGGCGATGACGAGATCGGCATCGGCGCTGGCACGGGCGGCACGCTCGATAAAGCATTTCCGGTAATGCGGGCACCCGGCATAGACACACTCGCCGCGCCGGTCGGTCAGCGCGGTCGATCCGGCGCGGCGGAACAATGTCGGCAACCAGCCGGGCATATCGCCCCCGACCATATCACCATCGCGGCTGAACGACGCCCAGCGCGCGACGAGGTGCGCCAGGATCGCGGCACGGCCCGAAAAGCCGCCTTGCAGCGCGTCCTCAAGATTCAGCAAACAGAGGTAATTCTCACGCCCCTTGCGGATGACGACCTTCGCCTTGCGTTCGACGGCATCGGGGAACAGACGGCGGGTTTCACCGTCAAGCTGGCGTTGCAGTGCCTTGGTGTATGTCGAGATCCACACCGTCCCACCCGCCTTGTCGGCCCAAAGCGAGGCGGGGCTTAGATAGGCGAGCGTCTTGCCGATGCCCGTCCCGGCTTCGGCGAGGAGCATATTGGGTTCGTCCCGTCGCGCGCGCGGTTCGAAAGCCGCAGTCGCGGCCTCAGCATAAGCACGCTGCCCCTCGCGTCGTTCGGCGTCGTCTCCCGTCAGATCGTCAAGGCGTTCGAGTGCGCTTTCGGGCGGGACACTGATGGTGCGCGGCGCGGGACGTGGCGGTTTTTCCTCCCATTCGAGCAGTTTGGCGAACAGCCAGCGTTCGTTGTCTTTTGGCTTGGTCAGCGCTTCGCGGACGACCCCGCCCCACGGCCAATGCAGGCGGGCAAGCGTCTGCGCCGATGTCCACGCGCCTTCGCGTTCGGGCCAGGTCTCTGCGCGCATTTGCCCGACCAAGGCAGCGGCGATCACCTGAAGCACCGAAGCGGCCGCGCTTTCATCAACGGGCAGCGCGATGCTGAGCGCTTCGGCCAGCCCCTTGACGGTGGGCACGACGAACCGTGCGGGATGCACAAATGCAAATAGTTCGAGCAGATCGAGCCCGCTCAGATCGGGATAGCCAAGCCGTTGCCCGACGAGCGGGGCATTGAGCAAAATCACCGGTGTTTCTGCCGCTTTGGATATGGCTTCGCCACGCCCGATCCCGCGCGTGCCGGCGTCATCGGCGATCCAGATGCCGCCATGACTTGCGTAGAGCGCAGGATAGGGGAGCGGGGTCATAGTGCCGGTCTGGCGCAGACGGAACGAAAGGGCAACGCCCTAAGCGATGCCGTCGGTCGCTATCGACAAGTCCGCAATCGTAATGCTGGTTACAGTATCACCGATCACTACCGCTTTATGCTCGCGATACCCCACTTCCGATGGCGACCAGAATTGATGAATCAGCCCCGCTTGCAGTTCCACGACCCAATATTCAACAATGGCATGCCGCGCATAAATCGACGCTTTTTTTCCAAGATCGAACGCAGCCGTTGAATCAGAAACTTCAATAACCAGAGCAACTGAATCAAGCGGAATCGGCCCCTTGGCCAGCACGGCATTCGTAAGAACGATGTCTGGTTGCGGTTCGTCGATCGGAGCCATGACCACCGAACCCTCGACAATCGCTTCAAGCGGGCTTTTTATTGCCTCCAATGCGATGCTTAACCGATATGCAAGGCGCGATTTGGCGTAAGCATGGGGGCGGAACTGCGAATTCATACCGACAATTTCTCCGTCCAGCAGTTCGGTTTTTCGATAATGCGCGAAAGCGCCCGCCTGATCGAGCATCTCATAATCGGCAACGGTCAGTTTGACCGTCTGCGGTTCGTTCATGGGCCTGATTGCATTCATAATCGTCGTATAACACGGGCCACGCCACTGCCAAACCCTTGCGTATCCAACCGCCAGCGGCGAAGAGCTGCGCATGACGAACAACATCCGCATTGCCGCGCTCGACGCCAAGGCCTGGCCTTATGAAGAAGCGCGCAAGCTGCTCAAGCGTTATCCCGAGGGGAAGCCAGCGGGTACGCCAGTCATTTTCGAATGCGGATACGGTCCCTCGGGATTGCCGCATATCGGCACGTTCAACGAAGTGCTGCGCACGACGATGGTGTGCCACGCGTTCCAGACGTTGTCCGACGCGCCGACACGGCTGATCGAATTTTCGGACGACATGGATGGCCTCCGCAAAGTACCCGACAATGTGCCCAACGCAGCAATGCTGAGTGAGCATCTCGGCAAGCCGCTGAGCCGCATTCCCGATCCCTTCGGGAAGTTCGATAGTTTCGCCGCACATAATAACGCCATGCTGCGCGATTTTCTCGATCGCTTCGGCTTTGACTACGAATTCATTTCGTCGTCATCGCAATATGAGAGCGGCGCGTTCGATGAGGCGCTGAAGAGCATCCTGCGCCATTACGACGCAATCATGGGGGTGATGATCCCGACACTGCGCAAGGAGCGCGCGGCAACCTATTCACCCGTGCTGCCGATCAGCGCGAAGACGGGCATTGTGCTTCAGGTCCCCATCGAAGTCGTCGACGCCGAAGCAGGGCTGATCCGTTTCGATGACGGTGGCGAAATGGTCACGCAATCGGCGCTCGGTGGGCAAGCGAAGCTGCAATGGAAAGTCGACTGGGCCATGCGCTGGGTCGCGCTCGGCGTCGATTATGAAATGTATGGCAAGGATTTGATCGACAGCGGCCAGCAATCGAGCAAGATCGCGCGCATCCTTGGCGGGCGACCGCCCGAGGGGTTCGTCTACGAGATGTTCCTCGACGAGCTGGGCCAGAAGATTTCAAAGTCAAAGGGCAACGGTCTGACGCTCGAGCAGTGGCTCGATTATGGCACGCAGGAGAGCCTTAGCTTCTTTGCCTATCGCGAGCCAAAAAAGGCCAAAGCGCTGCATATCGGCGTGATCCCGCGCGCGGTGGATGAGTATTTCCAGTTTCGCGGCAATTATGCGGCGCAACTGGTCGAGCAGAAGCTCGGCAATCCGGTGCATCATATTCATGATGGGAATGTGTCGCCCGACGTGCCGCCGGTGACGTTCGGGCTACTGCTCAATCTCGCTGGTGTGCTCGGCGGTGAGGCAACGGCGGACCAAGTGCGCGCCTATCTTGCGAACTACCTCAAGAGCGGGACGATCACGCCCGAGCTCGACGCGCTGATCGGCCATGCGCTCGCCTATAACCGCGATTATGTCGCGCCGACGCTCAAGCGCCGTAAGCCGGAGGGCGTGGAAATTGCCGCGCTCGAACGGCTTGACCGCGAACTCGCCGCGCTACCGAACGGTGCGGACGGCGTTGCTATTCAGGACATCGTTTACGCGATCGGCAATGAAGCGGGATTCGAGAAGCTGCGCGACTGGTTTCAGGCGCTTTATGAAACGCTGCTCGGCTCAAGCCAGGGCCCGCGCATGGGGAGTTTCATTGCGCTTTACGGCGTCGCCAATACCCGCAAGCTGATATCGGAGGCGCTGGCCTAAACACCCCCGCCTTTCACCCAGTCGTCGATCTTTTTCTCAAGCACCGTCAGCGGCAACGCACCGGTCATCAGCACTTGGGCATGGAATTTGCGGATGTCGAACCGCGCGCCCAGCCGCTTTTCGGCATCGGTACGAAGCCGCTGGATCGTCATCGCGCCGATCTTGTAGGCGAGCGCCTGCGAGGGAATCGCGATGTAGCGTTCGACTTCGGCAGTCGCGTCGGTTTTGCCCATGTCGCTGTTCGCGAGCATATAGTCGATCGACCTGTCGCGGCCCCACCCCTTTGAATGGATGCCGGTATCGACGACGAGGCGCATGGCGCGGAGCATTTCATCCGACAAGGTGCCCATCCGCTGATACGGATCTTTATAATATCCCATTTCATAACCAAGCGTCTCGGCATAAAGCGCCCAGCCTTCGACATAGGCGGTGTTGCCGCCAAAGCGCATGAAGGGCGGAAGATCGGTATTTTCCTGCGCCAGACTGATCTGGAAATGATGGCCCGGCGCGCCTTCGTGCAGATAA
Organism: Sphingomonas sp.; assembly: GCA_043756805.1. Lineage (GTDB taxonomy): Bacteria > Pseudomonadota > Alphaproteobacteria > Sphingomonadales > Sphingomonadaceae > Sphingomonas_O. The sequence goes on along the minus strand of JAYUQI010000081.1, from coordinate 5,992 downwards.
AGCGTCGTCATGCCCGGCGTCGTCCGCGAGGGGAGGTCATAGGCATTGAAATAGAAAATACCCGGCCGCGTCGTGCCATCGGGGGTTCCGCTTTCATAGGAGCCGCCGGCCTCGAACTTTTCACGGAAGAGCTCGTAGGGCCGGATTTCCAGCTTCGACTTGGGCAGCGTCGAGAAATAGGTGCCGATGACGCTATCGACCTTCTTGCCGATGTCATAATAGCCCTGCGTCAGCGCCTCGCGTGACACGGGCTTGAGCTTGGGATCAGTGCGCAGATTTTCGAAAAACTCGCCCAGCGTCCCTTTGAAGCCAACTTCCGCTTTCACCTCTTCCATCGCGGTGCGGATACGCGCAACTTCGGACAGGCCGAGATTGTGGATCTCGTCGGGCTTCATTTTCAGCGTCGTCGTGCTTTCGATCAGCTGCTGATACAGGATGGGGCCGCCTTTCATTCCGCTCAGCCCGACTTCTTCGCGCGCTGCCGCCAGATATTCATCGTTGAGGAAGGCGCGCAAGCGGCGGTAGGACGGGAAGATGCCGTCGGCGATGGCGGCACGATATTCGCCGGGAATACGCGCCTTCTCGGTTGGGCTGAACGTATCGGGGATCGCTTTGGCTGGCGCGTAATAAGGCGACTCTTCGGGCGTCTGCTTCAATTGGGCATCCAGCTGCTCGATGACATTGCGTATCGTCAGTTTGGTTTCGACGACGCCTGTGCCCATCCCTTCGCGAAAGCGGCCGATGGACCGGTCGATCAGCTGGACGAACTCTTTGTGGCGCTTCAGATTATTGTCATAGTCCACAACTGTTTTGAACGGTGCGGCGCCTTTGCCGCTGGCGAAGGTCGGATAGAAAGTATGGAAGCCGAAAAAATGGTTGATCGGACGCACTTTAGTGAGCGCGAGGATTTCGGGCATCAGGTTTTTCAGCCCGTCGAGCGTCTGCGCTTCGAAAACATCATAAGCGATCTTGTCGGTCGCGCTCAGCTTGACGCGCGGGATGGCGCGCAAGTTGCGCAAATCGCTTTGCCCCGCCGCGCGTTCGGCATTGAAGGACGCTTCAGTCCCGAATTCGCCGAGCCGATCAGCATAGCGCAAATCACCACGGAACAGCGCGCTGAGCGGATTGCGCTTGAGCGATGCCTCGTCACTGTCAACGAACAATTTGCGCAATTTTTCCGCAGGGCTCATCGCCTTTTTGGCTTTTGCAGGAGCGGCCACGGCCATCGTCGGCGCAGCGGTCAGCGGAACGGCGAAACATAAAGCAAGAGCAAGCGCACGTGTCATGGGAAGCCTTCTGTTCTGATTTAGTAATACAGTTGTTTGGTGCGGAAAAACGCCGGTCGTCAAGCGTTGTTCTCAGCGCTTGGATTCGGTTGCGACTCCTGCGACATTGAGCATTATAAGAGGAAACGTGAGGGGACCTGAAATGACCATGAAATTTGGTGCTGCCGTGGTTGCCGCAATCGCGATGACAAGTGTGCCGGCGCATGCGCTGGGCGTCGGTGATTTGGCGAAAGTCGTGCTCGGCAATGGTGCGACAGTCAAGAAAGCGGCAGAAACCTGCCCCACCAAGGTTGCGCTGACGACGCAGGATTCGCTGACGATGCAGATCGCGCGTGCCGCTGCCGAACGCGCTTTGCCTGCACCGCAGTTCCTTGCGCTCGATACGGCTGCGACCACGCAAGCAACGACTCAGGCAGCAACGCCGGGATTCTGCAATCAGACGGCGAGGAAAAAGAATCGCCTGCTCGACGCGATCAAGAAGGCCGGACAAAAGTTGATCACCGCGCGCGTGCTCGGTCTTTAACTGAAACCTAAGTGGCGCTAGGTATCGGGGAACCGAGAGGATCACCCGATGCCGCGCGCTGACACATTTCCTGCGAACCCCCACTGGCTGCCACCCGAGCGGGGGCAGGATGTCGATCATATTCCGGGCACAGACGGCTGGCCTGTCATCGGCACGACATTGTCGCAACTGGCGGACCCGCCGGCCTTCACGAAGAAAATGATCGAAACCTATGGACCGGTCTATCGTGCGAACAGCTTCGGCGGGCGTTTCGTCCATCTGATCGGGGCCGAAGCAAACGAGCTTGTCCTGTTCGACAAGGACAAGATTTTTTCGTCCGAACAGGGCTGGGGCGTGACGCTCAATCAGCTCTTCCCCGGCGGACTGATGCTGATCGACGGTGACAAGCACCGCAGCGACCGCCGCATTCTCTCCGTTGCATTCAAGCCCGAACCGATGCGGATGTATGCCGATGCGTTGAATGCCGGGATCAAGGCGCGGATTGCGCTATGGTCGGGCAAGCCGATCAATTTCTACACCGCGATCAAGGCGCTGACGCTCGACCTCGCGGCCACCTCGTTCCTCGGCATCCCCTTCGGTCCCGAAGCGGCGAAGATCAACAAAGCCTTTGTTGACATGGTGCAGGCATCGGTCACGCCGATCCGCAGCCCCATTCCAGGAACGCCGATGGCGCGCGGTGTGGCGGGCCGCAAATATCTGCTCGATTATTTTGGTGCCGAAGTGCCAAAACGACGCGCTGGCACCGCAAACGACATGTTCAGCCAGATTTGCCGGACGACGAACGAGGACGGTAGTTACCTGAGCGACACCGCCATCGTCGATCATATGAATTTCCTGATGATGGCGGCGCATGACACGATCACGTCGTCGGCCACATCGATGGTCATGCTGCTCGGCCAAAATCCCGAATGGCAGGACAGGCTCCGCGCCGAAATGGAAGGGCTTGGCATCAATGACGAGGATTTGCCCTATGACCGGCTCGGCGACCTGACGCTGACCGAAATGGCGTTCAAGGAATCGCTGCGTTTCATGGCCCCCGTGCCGTCGCTGCCGCGCCGGGCGCTCAAGCCCTTTTCGTTTGGCGGCTATGATTTCCCCGTCGGCACGTTCGTTGGCATCCAGATTTCGCACGTCCACCACATGCCCGAATATTGGCCCGAACCCGAAAAATTCGATCCGATGCGCTTCACACCCGAGGCATCGAAAGGGCGGCATAAATATGCCTGGGTGCCCTTTGGCGGCGGCGCGCACATGTGCCTCGGTCTTCACTTTGCCTATATGCAGACCAAAATCCTGATGTGGCATCTGCTGCGCACCCACCGCATTGACCTTGCCGAAACGAGTGGCAAGAAATGGCAGGCATGGCCCATTCCCAAGCCGCGCGATGGCCTGCCGGTGACGATCAGCGCCATCTGATGCGGGCGTTGGTTCTGCTTCTGCTGATATCGGCCTGTGGAACCGCCACACCCGAAGCAGCGGTTGACGAAACCGATCCGGCGATCACCGATGCGCTGGTCGACCCGATCATGGCCGATCCACGCCTCGCGCTGCAAGACCGCGGCGGCGCGATCGGCGTGCCGGCGGGGATCGATGGCGGCGAGCATACACAGACACTCGGCCAGATTGCGGCGGCGCGGGTTCGCGAAGCACCCTTTGCCGGGTGCAATGCCAAGATCGACTATGCGTTCGCGTGGATGGCGCGCTTGCCCGCTGATCTCGCGCTGCCCGATACCGCGAAGGTCAGCGAAGCCGCTGGCAGCAATGCCCCTGCCTGTAACCTGCGCATCGTCCGCTATGCCATTGCGCGGCCGGTCGCCGAAGTTGATCTCTTTTATCGCAAGAGGGGCTTTGCCCTGACCAGCAACGATGGCGCGATCAGCGGTGTCCGCAGCAAGGACGGCGCGGCTTATTGGGTTTCGATCAGCGCGACAAAAATTGGCGCGACGGTCGATTTCGTGACCAATCGCGGAACCTAGACTGGCGACAACGGCGCGTTCGGGCTAGGGCCGCGCGATGACTGGTTTGTTTCCCGTAATGATTGGCGGCGCGTTGGGCGCCGGTGCGCGATACCTTGTCGGCTTTGTGTTGGCCTCGCCGTGGGCAACGCTTGCTGTCAATCTGATCGGCGGGCTGGCGATGGGGCTGCTGATTGGCACGCTGGCACGCGACAGTGAGAGCTGGCGTTTGTTCGCCGGTGTCGGTGTGCTCGGCGGGTTCACGACCTTTTCCGCCTTTGGCCTCGACAGCTGGGGCATGATCGAACGCGGCACTTATCCGACAGCCGCATTGTATATCACCGCCAGCGTCGTCGGTGCGGTCTTGCTTACCGGTCTTGGCCTCTGGATAACTCAGCGATGACCCTTCGACAAGCTCAGGGCGATCGGGACATTCGCCAGTTCACGGTGGCCGCCGATGATGACGGGATCCGGCTTGACCGCTGGTTCAAGCGGCATTTGCCCGATGCCAGTTTCAACATCGTGTCGCGCTGGGCACGGACGGGGCAGTTGCGCGTTGACGGTGCGCGCGCGACCCCGGGCGACCGGATTGTCGCGGGGCAAATCATCCGCGTGCCGCCCGCCGAACCGGGCATGGCGAAAGTCGCATCGGAGCGGCCCAAGCGCGCGGTCTCCAATCTGACCGATGACGAGATCGCGTTTGCGCAGAGCCTTGTCATCTACAAGGACAATGCCGGCCTCGTGCTCAACAAGCCGCCCGGGTTGGCGACACAAGGCGGTAGCGGCACCGTCGATCATGTCGACCGCCTGCTCGACGCGCTGACTTATGAAGGCAAGGGTCGGCCCAAACTCGTGCACCGGCTCGACAAGGATACGTCAGGCGCTTTGCTCGTCGCCCGCACCCCGCGCGCCGCAGCCCACTTCGCCACCGCTTTCTCCAGCCGCACCGCGCGTAAAGTATACTGGGCAATTATCGTCGGCGTCCCCGACATCCACGACGGCATGATCGAGCTGCCGATTGCCAAGCAACCCGGCACCGGTGGCGAAAAAATGCACGTCGACGAAAAGGAAGGCAGCCCCGCCCGCACCCGCTACCGCGTTGTGCAACGCGCGGGCAACGTCGCCGCCTGGGTCGAGCTGCAACCCTTTACCGGGCGCACGCACCAGCTCCGCGTCCACATGGCCGCCATCGGCCATCCTATCGTGGGCGACGGTAAATATGGCGGAAAAGCGAGTTTCCTGACCGGCACTGTCAGCCGCAAGATGCACCTCCACGCGCGGCGCATCCGCGTCGAACATCCCGATGGCGACATCATTGATGTCACTGCCGACCTGCCGCCGCATTTCACCGAAACGCTCGACGATCTCGGCTTCGATATCGAAACCGGCGATGTGCTTGTGCTCAACGAAGTGAAATTCTCGGCCACACCCGAGGGCAAAGCGCGCGCGGCGCTGAACAAAGCGAAGTCAGCGCGCAAGGAACGCAAGGGCGAACGGCGGGCGCGGGGCGAGAAGAAGGTTGTGGTCAAAAAACCGCCGAGCAGGAAGAAATAATGCACAGCATTTTCGTCATTCCCGCGCAGTCGGGAATCCAACGCCCGAGGCTCGACATTGAGCGTTGGACCTCCGCCTGCGCGGGGGGGACGGAGGCTTTGTAGAATGCACCCCAACCCGCAATTCCGCTGGGAAGACCGCGAGGCGATGCGTGCGTTCGCGACCGAACTCGGCTTCGGGATGCTGTTTGCCGCGACGCCTGATGGCCCGCGCGTCGCGCATATCCCCTTCGTGTTCCTCGATGAGGACCGCATCGGTTTCCACGTCGCGCGCGGCAATGGCATATCGCGGGGGCTTGAGGGAACCGAAGCGCTGTTCGTGGTCAATGGACCCGATGCCTACATCAGCCCCGACTGGTACGAACTGTCCGATCAGGTGCCGACATGGAATTACCTGACGCTCGAAATGCAGGGCACAGTCACGAAAATGGACCGTGAGACGCTGGTCGCGCAGGCTGACGCGCTGTCGTTGCAGCATGAAACACGCCTTGCGCCAAAGCCGGTGTGGACGCGCGAGAAAATGGCCGATGGCCTGTTCGAAAAAATGCTGGGCGGTATCTTCGGTTTCGAAATGCGCGTGACGGCCATGCGTGGCACGGCCAAGCTGGGGCAGAATAAAACCCCCGAAGCGCGCGCCAAAGTCGCCGATGCACTCGACACGCGCGGGCAGAGAGC
>JAYUQI010000080.1:0-4343 GCA_043756805.1 Sphingomonas sp. | reverse complement strand
GGTAGCGCCATAAGTGGCGTGTGTTCCGCGTCGTCAAATATGACGTGCTCCCAGACTTCATCCGAAATTGCGATCGCATCGTGGGCAATGCAAAACTCAGCGATGAGCGCGAGTTCATCGTGCGTGGCCGTGCTTCCGGTCGGATTCAGCGGATTGTTGAGGATGACCAGCTTCGTCTTGCGGCTTCCGACAGCGGCCAGCGCCTCGGCGGTAATTTTCCAGTCTGGCGGTTCGAGTCGGACGAACCGCGCGACGCCGCCTGCACGCTGCACCAACGGGAGATAGGCATCATAGAGTGGCGGAAACATGACGACTTCGTCGCCGGGCGAGACAAGCGCGAAAATCGCTGCCGCCAGCGCTTCGGTTGCGCCGGAGGTCACGATCACTTCGTCAGACGTGAGATCAAGTCCCTGATGCGCGGCATAATGCTTTGCCACCGCCTCACGCAGCACAGGTAAGCCCGCCATGGGCGGATACTGGTTTGATCCGTGCAGCAGGGCGTGTGCCGCGGCTTCGACCACATCTGGCGGACCGTTGCCGTCGGGGAAACCCTGACCAAGGTTGATCGCACCCAATTCGCGCGACAGCCCTGACATTTTCTCGAAAACGGTCGTGCCAAGCGCAGTGTAAATCGGGTTCATTCACACGACCCTTAAACTTTGGCCTTCAAACTATGGCTCCCCGGGCCTGATTCGAACAGGCGACCATTCGATTAACAGTCGAACGCTCTACCGCTGAGCTACCGGGGAACATAGGCAGGCGCGGCCCCTAGCATCGGGTTCGCACGCAACGCAAGCACTTGGGCCACATCACACAATAAATTGTTCCATCGCGATTCGGTCATCAAGTGCATGTTCGGGGTCGAAGAGGAGCTTGAGCATCGATGTGCGGTCAATCGAGACAGTCACCGTCGCAACGTCGCGCACTTCGCGCTGGTCGGCAACGGCGGAGACAGGGCGCTTGACAGCGTCGAGCACACGGAACTTTACGGTCGCTGTCTCAGGCAGAATCGCACCACGCCAGCGACGGGGACGAAACGGACTGATCGGGGTCAGCGCGAGAAGCGCAGACCCGAGCGGGAGGATAGGCCCATGCGCCGACAGATTATAGGCCGTAGACCCGGCAGGAGTCGCCACCAGCACCCCGTCGCAAACCAGTTCAGGAATGACCACGCGGTCGTTAACGGTGACTTCGAACTTGGCGGTCTCGCGCGTTTCGCGGAGCAGCGAGACTTCGTTGATCGCAGGCAGGGTAATGCGTTCGCCCTCGATGGTTTCGGCTTCCATGCGCAGCGGCGTGACGTTGAACAGCTTGGCGGTCTCGATGCGCTGGTCGAGCCCCTTGGCGCGCCATTCGTTCATGAGAAAACCCACAGTCCCCAAATTCATCCCGAAAACCGGCAGGATACGGTGCGCTTCGAGCATCGCGTGCAAGGTTTGCAGCATGAAGCCGTCACCACCGAGTGCCACGACCATGTCGGCATCCTTGAGCGACACCCAGTCGCGACGCTCCTTGAGGGTCTTTGCTGCTTCGGCCGCCGCATCGGTGGGCGAGACGAGCAGCGCGCGCCTGGGTTCGGCAACACTCATCCGCCGGTTACGCTCATGTGCCGAACCGTGGCCGCTGTGCTCAGGTCGAAATCGTGGCGGCGCGGTTTGAGGCGGAGAGCAGTGTCGACGGCGTCATCGACCGCCTCGGGGTTTCCCGAGCGGAGTGCCGCGCGGAGATCGACTTTGTCCTCATGGCCGAGGCACATGTAAAGCTGCCCCGACGCCGAAACGCGGATCCGATTGCAATTGTCACAAAAATTGCGCGTGAGTGGTGAAATAAGACCAAGCGTAACGCCAAGTTCAGGGACATTCCAATAGCGCGCAGGGCCGCCCGTCTGCTTGTCACTGGGGATCAGTGTGTATTTCGCTTCAAGGGCATCCTGAACAGCAGTCAGTGGCAGAAACCGGTCGGTGCGGTCGTCATCGATCTGACCGAGCGGCATTGTTTCGATCAACGACAGGCCGAAGCCCTGTTCGCCGCACCACATAAGCATCGGCTCGATCTCGTCCTCGTTGAGCCCCTTCAGCGCAACCATGTTGATCTTGATCGCCAGCCCGGCGGCCTTTGCCGCAGCAATGCCTGCCAGCACGCGCGCAAGGTCGCCCTGGCGCGTGATGTAGCGGAACCGCTCGGGATCGCGCGTGTCGAGGCTGACATTGATCCGTCGAATGCCTGCATCGTGCAACGGTTCGGCAAATTCGGCGAGACGGGTCGCATTGGTCGTCATCGTCAGTTCGTCGAGGCCGCTGCCAATGAGCTTTCCGATGCCCGCTGCGACTTGCAAGGCACCGCGCCTGGCGAGTGGTTCGCCGCCCGTCAGGCGAATGCGCTTTATCCCGCGCGCGACGAACCGGTGAGCGAGATCAACAATTTCCTCAAGGCTCAAAACCTCGCTGCGCGGCAGGAAGGTCATGTCCTCCGCCATGCAATAACGGCACCGCATGTCGCAACGATCGGTGAGCGAAAGCCGCACATAATCGATGCGACGACCAAAGCCGTCATTAAGCGTTGAAGAAGGGGACGTCTGCGCAACCATCACGCATCGCTAGACCCAAGATGCAGATTCAGCAATTGTCCAGTTGGCGGCGGGGCCTGGCCAGAGTAGCAGAACAATAAACGGGGTACATGTTTGACGCGATTTCCAACATCCGACGCGCTGGCGACGCCGATCTTCCTTGTAGCGGACGCGCGGCGTGATGCCTTGCTCGCGATGCTCAGTGCAATCGGTTTTCAAGTGCTGGTCTCCGACGGGGCTGCCGATGCAGCCGCGCGGTTCGTGACCAGTGGCGCGGCGATTTGCATCATTGATCTCGACGGGCGCAGCAAGGTCGGGCTTGACGCCTTGACGGGTGCAGCGACGTTGCAACGTGCGGCAACACTGGTGCTCGCCGACCCGACGGACGTTTCGCTGGACAGGATGATCGCAGGCGGCGCAACGCATTATCTCGCGCGACCGTTTGTCGACGGCGACCTGTTTCGGGCGGTGCAATTGGCGGATCGCCATGTCGAGCGGCTGCGCGGCCGGCGCGAACGGCGTGTCCCGCGCGATCTGTCTTTTGCCGTCGAAAGCGAGGTCGGAGCGCGAGAGCGCATTGCGGCGCGGCTTGCCAGTGATCCGGCACCGATGGGCCTGCTGCTTATCGCCTTTACCCGTTTTGATATGATCAACACAGCATTTGGTCGCGGCACGGGGGATGTGCTGCTTGACGCGGTTGCCGAGCGGATCGAGCCGCTTGTGACCGAATATGCAGGCGATCGCGGATTTTTGACGCGGATGGGCGGTGCCGAGTTCATCGTGACGCTCGACGGTCTTGACGCCGAAGCGCGCGAGGCATTGGCAAACCAGATTGTCGAACGGATCGAACGGCCCTTCCTTGCCGATGGCCATATGGTGACGCTCGGCTGCCGGATCGGGATTGTCGAAAGTGCACCAGAAGATACCGCCACTCTACTGCTGCGGCGAGCGGGCGCAGCGCTTGCCGAGGCACGAGCGTCCGAAGGGTCGCATGTGCGCGCATTAAGCACAGCGGACGAAGGCGCAGCGCTTTTCGATGCCAGTTTACAAGCCGATTTGCGCAACGCTCTCGACCGTGACGAGATCGAAATCCTCTTTCAACCGCAGCTTTCGATCGCCAGCGGTCGCATGATCGGTGTCGAAGCGCTCGCGCGGTGGCAGCATCCCGATCATGGCGAATTGGGCGCGCAGACGCTGTTCGCGGTCGCAGAACGCTCGGACTATCTGACAGCGCTGTCAGCGCATGTCCAGCAGCGTGCGGCGACGATGGCGGCAGCTTGGCCCGAGGCATTGTCGCGGTTGCGGCTGGCGATCAATCTGACCGCTGCCGACATCGCCCGCAGCGGCTTTGTCGATGGGTTTTTCGAAATGATCGACACCTGTGGATTTCCACGCTCGCGATTGACCGTGGAAGTGACCGAAAGCGGCTTGATCGAGGATCTTGGCGGCGCGGCGACCGTTCTGGCGGCACTCCGCGCAGGGGGGTGCCGCGTGGCCATCGATGATTTTGGCACAGGTTATTCAAGTCTCGCTTATCTCAAGGCGTTGCCGCTCGATTATCTGAAAATCGACAAAGAACTGGCGGGTGACATCTCGGGGTCGACGCGCGATCGGATTGTCGTGCGCGGTGTCATCGACATGGCGCGCTCGCTCGGGCTTGCGGTGGTGGCCGAAGGTGTCGAGACCGAGGCGCAATTGGCATTGCTGGCAGCCGAAGGGTGCAACTATTATCAGGGTTTCCTGTTTGCCCAGCCCGTTGACGTGGATGAACTGGTCC
>JAYUQI010000079.1:0-4345 GCA_043756805.1 Sphingomonas sp. | reverse complement strand
TGCTCGGGGACAAGGCTCAACGGTGTCATACCGGGCTGCGTGTTGACTTCGAGCAGGAACAATCCTTCCACGCCTTTCTCGTCATCCCAGCGGAAGTCCGACCGTGATGTTCCTTTACAGCCGAGCACGCGATGCGACTTTAGCGCCATGTCGAGGCAGGCATGGGCAATGTCGTCAGGGATGTTTGCCGGGCAGATATGCTCGGTCATGCCCTCGGTATATTTGGAGTCATAATCGTAAAAGCCGCTCTTGGGCTTCAGTTCGGTGACAGCGAGTGCACGGTCGCCGATCACGGCGGTGGTCAGCTCACGTCCCCGGATGAAGGGTTCGGCGAGGAGCTCGTCAAACTCTTGCCACGGCCCCGCGACATCGCGCCCGACCGGATCGCCATAATTGCCGCCCGCTGTCACGATGGCGACACCGACCGATGACCCTTCGTTGACCGGCTTCAACACATAGGGGCGCGGCAGCGGATCGCCGAGATACAGGCTTTCGGACTTTACGACATGACCGCCAGGCATACGGATACCGTGCGGGGCAAGCGTCTGCTTTGTAAGCTGCTTGTCGATGGCGATCACTGACGTCGCAAGACCCGAATGCGTGTATTTCAGGCCCATCAGGTCGAGCATCCCCTGCACAGTGCCGTCTTCGCCCGGTGTCCCGTGGAGCGCGTTGAACACGACATCAGGGCGGATTGCGGCAAGCACTTGCGCGACATTGCGGTCCATATCGACGCGGACGGTTTCATGGCCCAGCCGCTCGCACGCATCGGCAACGCCCGCACCGCTGGTCAGCGAGACGTCGCGTTCGGCCGACCAGCCGCCCATGAGAACTGCAACCTTCACGCGTCTCCAAATCCTTTTTGTGGCACATCGGCAAACATGCCTACGCGCTGTATTTCCCATTCGAGCGTCACACCCGAATGCGCTTTGACCTTTTCGCGCACCTCCTCACCCAAAGCCTCGATGTCAGCACTCGTCGCTGACCCGAGATTGAGCAGGAAATTACAATGTTTTTCCGAAACCTGCGCGTCACCATGGCGCAACCCGCGACAACCCGCCGCATCGACCAACGCCCAAGCCTTGTGCCCCTCGGGGTTCTTGAACGTCGATCCGCCCGTGCGCGATCGCAGCGGCTGCGAGGCTTCGCGTTCGGCGGCAATGCGGTCCATCTCGGCCCCAATGATCGCAGGCGCACCGGGCACGCCGGCGAAGGTTGCCGCCACAACAATGGTGCCTTCGGGCAATGCCGAATGGCGATAGGTATAACCAAGATCGTCAAGCGCGAGTGTTTGCATTTCACCAGACCGCAAAATGACGTCGGCGCTGACCAATATGTCAGCGACTTCGCGGCCATAGGCTCCCGCATTCATCCTGACCGCGCCACCGACGGTACCGGGAATACCACGCAGAAATTCCAGACCGGCCACGCCTTTGTCCCGCGCGGCGCTGGCAACCGAAATACCCGGCGCACCCGCACCGCAAGTCAGGCAGTTGCCGTCAACCTTGATCCCCGCAAACGCCTTGCCCAGTCGCACAGTCACGCCGCGCACGCCGCCGTCGCGGACGATCAGGTTCGAGCCGAGACCCAGCGGCCACACCGGGCCATCGGGGTTGGCGCGGAGAAAGTCCTGCAAATCGGTGACGTCGGCGGGCTCGAGGAGCTGGTCAGCGGGGCCGCCCGATTTGAACCAGACGAGAGGCGAAAGCGGGACGCTGGGAGTCAAACGACCGCGGACCTTGCTCCCCTCCACGCCTTCGTGGAGGGGCTGGGGGTGGCTCCCTTTGTCAGGATTAAGCACGGGTTCCACGGAGGGGCCACCCCCGGCCCCGCCAGCGAGGGCTGGAGGGGAGACAGGTTGCGCGATACTCATCCCCGCACCTTCTGTATCCCAGCCGCCAACCCCGCCGCCCATTTTGTAATATCACCGGCGCCCAGACACACGACCATGTCCCCCGGCACAGCCTCGCCTGCCAACACCGTCGCCAACGCATCGGCATCGGCAATCTCCGCCGCCGCGCGGTGCCCGCGTTCTTTCAGCCGGTCGACCAAAGCCGCCGCACTGACGCCGTCGACCGGCGCTTCGCCTGCTGCATAGACTGGTGCCACATAAACCACATCGGCATCGTTGAACGCTTGTGCAAATTCATCCATCAGCCCGCCAAGCCGCGAGTAACGGTGCGGCTGGACAACCGCGATGACGCGGCCCTCAACACCTTCGCGTGCTGCCGACAGGACAGCCTTAATCTCGACCGGATGATGACCGTAATCGTCGATAATCGTGACGCCGCCAACCTCGCCAACCTTGGTAAAGCGTCGCTTCACACCGCCAAACGCCCCGAACCCTTTCTGGATCGTCGCATCGTCGAGGCCCAGTTCAATCGCCACCGCAATCGCCGCCAGCGCATTCTGGACATTGTGCCGTCCGGCCATCGGCAGCGAGACATCCTCGATGCTGCGCGTCGATCCGTCGCGGTGACGAATGATGACTTCGAAGCGGTTTCCCCCTGCGCCGGGCACGACATTGACGCCGCGCACATCGGCCTGCGCGCTGAAGCCATAAGTCACGATCCGCCGGTCGCGGACACGCGGCAGCAGCGCCTGCACTTCAGGATGGTCGAGGCACAGGATCGCCGCGCCGTAGAACGGCACATTCTCGATAAATTCGACGAATGCGTCCTTGACCGCGTCGAAGCTGCCATAGTGATCGAGGTGTTCGGGATCGATATTCGTAACGACCGCAATCGTCCCATCGAGGCGCAGGAAGCTGCCGTCGGACTCATCGGCTTCGACCACCATCCAGTCGCTCGCGCCCAGCCGCGCGTTCGAGCCGTAGCTGTTGATGATGCCGCCGTTGATGACGGTGGGATCAACCCCGCCCGCATCGAGCATCGCCGCGATCATGCTCGTCGTCGTCGTCTTGCCGTGCGTCCCCGCGACCGCGACGGTGGATTTAAGCCGCATCAGTTCGGCCAGCATTTCGGCGCGGCGTACCACGGGAATACGGCGCTCGTAGGCAGCGGCGACTTCGGGGTTCACCCGCTTGATCGCAGTCGATGTCACGACCACTGCCGCATCGCCCAAATTGTCCGCATCATGCCCGATGGCAACCGCAATGCCGCGTTTCCGCAGGCCCTCGATGACATAGCCCTCGGCAACGTCCGACCCCTGCACCTTATAGCCGAGGTTGTGCATCACCTCGGCAATGCCCGACATGCCGATGCCGCCGATACCGACGAAATGGATCGTGCCGATGTCGGTTGCGACACCTCTCATTTCGGGCCCTTCATGCGTAGGCTTCCTTGAATACAACCGGCTTTGGTCCATCGACTGCGGGGCCGATCCGTTCGATCAAATCGGCAAAATCGCGCACTGCATTGGGTCGCCCACAGCTTAGCGCGCGTTTGGCCGCATTGGCGAGGCCGCCGCTGTCGAGACCGAGCTTCTGCATCTGTTTGGCCAGCTCGACCGGTGTAAAATTCTCTTCGGCAATCGCGCGCGCGCCGCCCGCCGCGACCATTTCACGCACGTTCGCGGTCTGGTGATCGTCCATCGCCGAGGGCAGCGGCACCAGGATCGCGGGACGGCCCGCTGCGGTCAGTTCGGCAATCGTCGAGGCACCCGCCCGCCCGATGACAAGATGCGACCAACCCAGTCGCTCGGGCAGATCAGTCAAATAGGTGTGTACCTCCGCCGGAATATCATGTTCGGCGTACGCAGCACGGACGCGCTCCACATCCTCGGCGCGGGCCTGTTGCACGACCTGCAACCGGCGGCGCAGTGCGACGGGGAGCATCGCGAGACCCGAGGGGACAACCCGCGACAGGATGCTCGCACCCTGGCTGCCGCCGGTCACCAGCACCCGGAAAATCCCGGTCTCGTCGAGCGGCGGATATTCCTGTGTGCCCAGCTTTACAACATCAGCACGCACCGGATTGCCGACCAGATGCGTCCGGTCTTTCCACGCCGGTTTCATCCGCTCGGTATCGGGGTACGACGTCGCGATCAGGTCAACCCGGCTGGCGACCAGCCGGTTGACGCGCCCGAGCACGGCGTTTTGTTCGTGCACGGCGGTCGCCACCTTAGCCCCGAATGCAGCCAGCAGCGCAGGGAATGCGGGATAACCGCCGAATCCGACCACGACCGACGGTTCGAAATTCTTGTAGAGCTGCTTCGCCATACTGCGCCCCGACAGGATCGCGCGCACACCCGGCACCCAGCTCACCGGCGATTTGGTCAGCCGTCCGGCAGGCAGGATGTGCGTCTGGACACCGTCGAACAACCCGGGAATTTTCGCGCCGCGCGCATCGGTAATCAGCGCGACTTGATGCCCGCGCGCGATCAA
>JAYUQI010000078.1:0-4385 GCA_043756805.1 Sphingomonas sp. | reverse complement strand
TTCGGGGTCGATCTTGGTGACAACCGCCACGGTGCCATCGAGGCGGAGGAATGACCCGTCGCTTTCGTCGGCCTCGACCACCATCCAGTCGCTGGCGCCGAGGCGCGCGTTCGACCCATAGCTGTTGATGATCCCGCCATTGATGACGGTCGGGTCGACGCCGCCTGCATCGAGCATTGCCGCAATCATGCTGGTCGTCGTCGTCTTGCCGTGCGTGCCCGCCACCGCGACCGTCGATTTCAGCCGCATCAGTTCGGCGAGCATTTCGGCGCGCCGGACGACGGGAATGCGGCGCTCATACGCCGATGCAACTTCGGGGTTCGCGCGCTTGATCGCGGTCGAGATCACGACGACGGCGGCATCGCCCAGATTGTCGGCATCGTGCCCGATGGCGACGGGAATGCCGCGTTTGCGCAACCCCTCGATCACATAGCCCTCGGCGACATCCGACCCCTGCACTTTATAACCGAGATTGTGCATCACTTCGGCAATGCCCGACATGCCGATGCCGCCAATGCCGACAAAATGGATCGTACCGATGTCCGTCGCGACGCCTTTCATCGGGCATAGGCCGGTTTGAAAGTGGCGGGCTGCATGCCAATCGGCGCTGGCCCCATGCTTTCGACGAGGTCGGCAAGATGCCGCGTTGCATCGGGGCGGCCACAATCCCAGGCGCGCTTGGCGGCATTGGCGAGGCCGACGGCATCGAGACCGAGTTTCTGCATCTGCTTGGCCAGCTCAACAGGCGTAAATTCGCTTTCATTGATCGCGCGCGCGCCGCCCGCATCGACCATTTCGCGGACGTTCGCGGTCTGGTGATCTTCCATCGCGCTGGGCAGCGGGATCAGGATCGCCGGACGCCCCGCTGCGGTCAGCTCGGCAATCGTCGAAGCGCCAGCGCGCGCGATCACGAGATGCGACCAGCTCAAGCGCTCGGGAAGATCGGCCATGTAGGTGTTCAGGTCCGCCGGAATGCCAAGCTGCGCATAGCGTTCCTTGACGCCGTCAATGTCTTCGGCGCGGCATTGTTGCGTCACTTGCAAGCGCCTGCGAAAATTGAGCGGGAGCAGCCCAAGCCCATCGGGCACGACACGCGAGAGAACGCTCGCGCCTTGCGATCCGCCAGTGACGAGAATGCGGAAAATGCCATTATCGTCGAGCGGCGGAAAATCCTGCTCGCGGATTCTGATCACTTCCTCTCGCACCGGATTGCCGACAAGATGCGTCTTCTGCGCCCAGCTGTCCTTCATCCGCTCGACGTTCGGATAGGATGTCGCAATCGCGTTGACCCACCCCGCGACCAGCCGGTTGACGCGGCCCAGCACCGCATTCTGCTCGTGCACCACGGTCGGCACACCACCACGTTTTGCGCCGAGCAGCGCCGGAAACGCCGGGTAACCACCAAAACCGACCACGGCGGACGGACCGAAATCTTTGAAAATCTCGTAGCTCATCATCCGCCCCTTGCGGATCGCCTGCCAGCCGGGGAACCACGACAGCGGGCTTTTGGTAATCCGCCCCGCCGGAAGCCTATGAATCTCCACCCCCTCGAACAGGCCGGGAATTTTCGCCCCGCGTTCGTCGGTGATCAGCGCGACGTGGTGCCCGCGCCGGATCAGTTCGGCTGCCAGCGCATGCGCCGGGACCATATGCCCGCCGGTGCCCCCCGCCGCGAGAACGAAATGCTTCGAAATGCTCACAAGCCGGACACTCCCGAAAAAGTGTCAGACACTTTTTTTCTTCGCGCGAACGTTGCGCCCCGACCTGACGGCCCGCAGAAAAAAAGTGTCTGACACTTTTTCGTGCTTGAGAATTGTCTGCTCACCGCTTGCTCCACCGCACGACATAAGGCGAGCGGCGCAGATACGGGTTTCGCCGCGTGAATGCCAGCAACAGGCCAAAACCGATCGACAGCGCCAGCATCGACGACCCACCATAGCTGATGAAGGGCAGTGTCATTCCCTTGGACGGAGCGAGATTCACATTGACCGCCATGTTGATCAGCGCCTGAACCGCGAATTGCGTGGTCAGCCCCGCCGCCGCCAGCACGATGAACGGATCTTCCTCGTCCAGAAGTTTCACAAACACGCGCACGACGATGGCGAGGAACAGGCAGGCGATGGCGATGCACGCGAGCAAGCCGAATTCCTCACCGATGACGCTGAAGATATAATCGGTGTGCGCTTCGGGCAGGCGGAACTTGGCTTCGCCACCGCCCGGCCCCGTGCCAAAAAATCCGCCTGCGGTCAGCGTCGCATAGGCACTGTCGACCTGATAGGTGTCGCCCGCCTGAAACAGGAAATTGTTGATCCGCTGTGTCGCGACCGGATAGAAAAGATAGGCCGCGACAACCCCGACCGCGCCGCAGCCCGCCAGTGCACCCATGATCCGGTACGAAATCCCGGTCAGCATCAGCATTGCCAGCCAGACAGTGCAGAAAATGATCGTCTGGCCGAAATCGGGTTGCTTCATGAGGAAAAAGGCGATCAGCGCGACAAGCACGCCCGACAGCGGAATGACCGGCAGCGACTTGTCATGCGCGCGCAAGCTGAGGAGCCACGCGAGGCTGACGACGAACAGCGGCTTCAGAAATTCGGACGGCTCAACCCCCGCAATGCCGAAATTAATCCAGCGTTGCGCGCCGTTCACTTCGTAACCGATCAGCGGGACGAGCGCGAGGAGAACGCTGAACACGCCAGCCCCGAACATCGCCAAACGCCGCGCCTGCTGCACCGGCAGCATCGACACGCCGAGCATCACCGGAATACCGAGTGACACCCATGCCAGCTGCCGCCAGAAATAATTGAGCGGCGCGACCGTAATATTGCCGCCCGAATAGCGCGCAGCGGCCGACGGCGACGCGGCCGCAACCGCAATCAGCCCGACCGAAATCAGCACGAAAACGAGCAGCAACAGCACGCGGTCGATTTCCCAAAACCACAGGCCGAACGCGCTGCGGTCGGATCGGCCCAAGCGCCCCGCAACCGAGTTTTTCACTCGCGCTGTGCCGCGTGCGATTGCTGTCATAGTGCCCCCACCAGTGCCCGGAACTGATCGCCCCGGTCTTCATAATCACGAAATTGATCGAACGATGCGCAGGCGGGCGAGAGGAGGACTGTTTCGCCCGGTTTCGCCGCCGCCACTGCGCTTCTTACAGCGCTGTCCAACGTTCCGCTCTCGTCGACCGGCATGTGCGGGCGGAGCAGATCGGCAAACATCGCCCCTGCCTCGCCGATCGTGTAGGCCGCACGGACATGCCCGAAATGCGGCGCGCAGGCGTCGAGCTCGTCAGTCTTCGCCTGCCCCCCCAATATCCAGTGCACCGCCGGATACGCCGCGAGCGCAGGCGCGGTCGACGTCGGATTGGTCGCCTTGCTGTCGTTGACGTAGAGGACACCGTCCAGGTCGCGGATGCGCTCCATGCGGTGGGGGAGGCCGGGATAGGTGCGGAGGCCAGTTTCGATTTGGATTTCATCCAAGCCGAGCACTTCACACACCGCGGTTGCAGCGGCGGCATTCTGGGCATTGTGCGGTCCTTGGAGCGGCGGCCAACACAATTGATCAAGCGTCGGCGTCTCGCCGCGAACCGCGATCCCTGATGACATCGCAAACAGTCGCATCTTACTCGCTGCATACCCCTCAAACCCGTCATACCGGTCCAAATGATCCGGCGTGATGTTGAGCAGCACCGCGACGTCGCAGTCGAGCGTAAAGGTCAGGTCGATCTGGAAGCTCGACAGTTCGAGCACATAAACGCCGCCCGCTGGCAAAGGCTCCTGCCCCAGAATCGGCAGGCCGATATTGCCGCCCATCGTCGTCGGCACGTCCGCCGTTTTCAGGATGTGATGAACCAAGGCAGTCGTCGTCGACTTCCCGTTGGTGCCGGTGATCCCGACGACCTTGTGGGGCGGCAGTTCGGCGCGGGCTTGGGCGAACAGTTCGATGTCGCCGATGATCGGCACGCCGAACTTTGCGGCATGCGCGGCAATCGGGTGGCGGTTCAGTGGCACGCCAGGGGACACGATGACGGCGGTAAAGCCGGTGAGGTCGAGGGTGACGGGGTCGGCGAAAGACAACACCCCCTCCCCCTCGAGGGGGAGGCGACTCGCGTCAGCGAGCGGGTGGGGGTGCGCCGAAGCTCGAGGATCGGAAACCCTCCCCCACTCAGCTGGTGCTGAGTCGCCCCTCCCCTTGGGGAGGGGGGTTAGTGTGGCTCGTGCGTCAGGATCACTATCCCACGCCAAAACCTCTGCCCCGCTCGCCAACAGCGCGCGCACGGTCGCCACTCCCGAACGCGCCAGCCCGAGCACCGCATAGCGTTTGCCGCGCCAGAGCGACGACGTGATCACCGGATCTTCAACGTCGAAAGACCCGCCAGTGCCAGC
>JAYUQI010000077.1:0-4442 GCA_043756805.1 Sphingomonas sp. | reverse complement strand
TCGCCGCGAAAACGCCTTACATGTATTCGACCTATGAAGTGCCTAGCTTTGGCGAGCCCGAATGCGAAAGCGCACCGACCGATCGCGAGAAAATCGTCATCCTTGGCGGCGGACCGAACCGGATCGGGCAGGGGATCGAGTTCGATTACTGCTGTTGCCACGCCTGCTATGCGCTGAGCGATGCGGGCTATGAAACGATCATGGTCAATTGCAATCCGGAGACGGTTTCGACCGACTATGACACGTCGGACCGGCTGTATTTCGAGCCGCTGACCGCCGAAGATGTGCTCGAAATCCTGCATGTCGAGCAGCAGAACGGGACGCTGAAAGGTGTCATCGTCCAGTTTGGCGGGCAGACGCCACTTAATCTGGCGAAGGCGCTGAGCGAAGCGGGAATACCGATCCTTGGCACGTCGCCTGCTGCCATTGATCTGGCCGAAGACCGCGAGCAGTTTGCCGCGCTGGTCAACACGCTTGGCCTGAAGCAGCCCGATAATGGCATTGCGCGCAGCCGCGACGAAGCGATCGCGGTGGCCGAACGGATTGGCTATCCGGTGCTGATGCGGCCGTCGTTCGTGCTCGGCGGACGGGCGATGGAGATTGTCGATACGCCGGCACAGCTGGACAATTATATCCAGACGGCGGTGCGGGTTTCCGGCGAGGCGCCCGTGCTGATCGACCGTTATCTGCGCGATGCCATCGAAGTTGATGTTGATGCAGTCGCCGATGGCGTTGATGTCAAAGTCGCCGGGATCATGCAGCATATCGAGGAAGCGGGGGTGCATTCAGGCGACAGCGCGTGTTCGCTGCCGCCGTATAGCTTGCCGCCCGAAATCGTGGCGGAAATCGCGCGGCAGACGGACGTCTTGGCGCGGGCGCTGTCAGTGCGCGGGCTGATGAATATCCAGTTCGCGGTGAAGGATGGCGAGGTGTATATCATCGAAGTTAACCCGCGCGCGTCGCGGACCGTGCCGTTTGTCGCCAAGGCAACAGGCGCGGCGGTAGCGAAGATCGCGGCGCGGGTTATGGCAGGCGAAATGCTCGCTGATCTGCCCAAACTTGGCGCATCGGGCGATTTCGTTTCGGTCAAGGAAGCGGTGTTTCCGTTCGCGCGTTTCCCCGGCGTTGATCCCGTCCTGTCCCCCGAAATGAAGTCGACCGGCGAAGTGATGGGGATTGATCAGGATTTCCCGACTGCGTTTGCCAAAGCGCAACTGGGCGCGGGGATGGTCCTGCCCAACGGCGGTGCGCTGTTCGTGTCGGTGAAGGACAGCGACAAGCCGGTGGTGCTGCCGGCAGTCAAAACGCTCGCGGGACTCGGTTTTGAAATTGTCGCGACGGGGGGCACAGCGGACTATCTCGAGGGGCAGGGCATCGCCGTCACGCGCGTCAACAAGGTCGCGCAAGGGCGTCCGCACATTGTCGACCGGATCAAGGACGGCGACATCCAGCTGATCTTCAACACGACCGAAGGCTGGCAATCGCTGAAAGATTCGGCGGAAATCCGCAAATCGGCGCTGACCGGTAAAGTCTGTTCGTTCACGACGGCGGCGGCATCGGTTGCGGCGGCGCAAGCGATTGCTGCACTGCAAACGCGCGGGCTTGAAGTCGCGTCGCTCCAGTCTTATCATCTACGGCTGACAAGCTGATCCCGACAGCGCGACAGAATGATGCTCCCATAACCGGGGGCCGGATGGCTTTTGAACAGGAAGACGCAAGGACATGGCAACAGTCGACAAGATGCCGATGCTGGTTGAAGGGCAGAAAATGCTCATTGCGGACCTGTCGCGCTTGAAGGCCGAACGGCCCGAGATCATCGATTCAATCGAAGAAGCGCGCGCGCACGGCGACCTTTCGGAAAATGCTGAATATCATGCGGCCAAGGAGCGGCAGGGTCAGGTCGAAGCAATGATCGGCGACATCGAGTCGAAGCTGAGCCGCGCGATGGTGATCGATCCGGCAACGCTTTCGGGCGACAAGATCGTCTTTGGCGCGACAGTGACGCTGCTCGATGAAGACGACAAGCCGATCAAATATCAGATCGTCGGCGAAACCGAAGCCGACGCGAAGTCTGGCCGGATTTCCTATGCGTCGCCACTGGGCCGCGCGCTGATCGGCCGCAAGGTCGAGGATGATGTCGAAGTGACGGTCCCGTCGGGCGACAAATATTATCAGGTGTCGAAAATCGAGTTCATCTAGCATGGCACGCGCGGCGCCAGCGCGGTTCACTTATGTGATTGCGGTCATTGCCGCCGTTGCGTTTGTTGTGGCTCGCCTGATCTGGCCTACTGATTTCATCGCCGAGCAGGCAGGCTTTATCCCGCTGCGCTTTTCGGGCGTTGCGATGGGCTTTTCCATTCCCGCGATCCTGACACCGCTCAGCGCGACGCTGGCGCACGGCGATTTCGTCCATCTTGGCTTCAACATGCTGATGCTGGTGTACTGCGGCCGCGCGGTCGAGGCCGTATTGGGACTGTGGCCAACCGCCGCACTGTATCTGATCGGTGCTTATATCGCAGCGGCGGGGCAATATGTCGTCGGACCCGTGTCGCCGGTTCCCATGATTGGTGCGAGCGGTGCGATTTCGGCAGTGCTTGCGGTCTATGCGCTGCTGTTTGGGCGCAACGACGTAAAGCGCTGGGGGCCAATTCCGGCGCATTGGGTGCGCGCGATCTGGCTCGCAGTGGCGTGGATTGCGATCCAGTGGATGATTGGCTTGGTGTCGGGCGGCAGCGGTTATCAGATCGCAACCGCAGCGCACGTCGGCGGATTTCTGGCGGGACTGGCACTGGCGCGGCCGCTGCTCGCATGGCGGTATCGCGGGGCCTAGTTTTTGGCGGGCGCACGCAGTTCTGCGAACGGATGCACGCCGAAACCATTGTCGCGGTAGCGCGTCAGCACCGGCCTGACAAACGACCAGCGCAGCGGCTTGGCAATCGGAATGTAACCGGCTTGCAGGGCATAAGCCGCGTCCGCACGGGCAATCGCCGCCGATCGCTGGCCAAGACTGGGCGCGGCGCGCGCTTCGGACAAGGCAAAGTCGCCGATCGTACTGCAGCTCACATTATAGTCGCAGCCGGTGCGGGTCAGATACCAGTTGGCGCTGCTGTTTGGCGCCACTTCGTCGATCAGGCGCACATCGGCTTTGGCATCGTTGAACGGCACCATGACAGCGGGAACACCGATCCGGCGCCAGTCAGCGGCAAGGCGCGCGAACAGGATCCGCATGCCGGGGCCAGCGGGCAGCGCGACCCGAACGGGTTTGATCGCGCCGCGCGCGCTTTCCCACGCAGCGATGCGCTGGCGGGCGATGGTGCGTCGCTCGTCAAGCGTGTTGGCCGTCCAGTCGGGGGACGCCGGCAGCTGACCACTGTCCATCTGCGTCGGCAGCAGCCGTTCGATGGCCGTCCAGCGCGGCACGGACAGTGCATCGCCGAGCGCCCCGCGATCAATCGCCATCGCCATCGCTTCGCGGAGGCTGCGTTCCTTGAGGAATAGCGTCGACTGGATGATGGCGAGGCCGAACAGCCCCTCAACCGGATCACGGTGGAGGCCATTGGTGCCGCTGGCCCGTGCGGCTTCGGCAATCGGCCAGTCCGCGACCGTTCCGCCGAGAACAAGATCGCTTCGGTCGTTCATGAAACGCGCAACCGCGAGCGATGCCCGACCACCTTTGAGATATATCTCGCGCGCATCGGGTGGTGCGTCATCGGCAACGTCGGCCATCGGATCGGGCACCGGGCGCATGACGAGCGCATTGCCCTGTCGCCGCGCGATGCGCCAGGGACCAAGGCCGACGCCATTGCGCCGAATGCCCAGTTCGGGCTGGGCGAGCAATTGGAGCAATGTCGGGCGCGGCGTTTTCAGACGGATTTCGACGACGCGCCCGGTCATACCGACCACAGCGCTGATCGCGCCGAGCATCGGTTTGAAGCGGTTCTCGCTGTTTGCCGCGATAGCGCGGTTCAGGCTGGCGGCGACGTCTTGCCCGGTCACGTCGCGACCATCGGGCCATTTCATCCGGTGGATACGGAACACGATGCTGCGCCCGTCATCTGTGACGATCCAGCTTTCGGCAAGCGCCGGTTCGATCTGGCCGCTGGAGTCAAAAGCGACAAGACCCATCGCGGTTTCGCGCATCAGGACACTGCGCGAAGGATCAAGCAACTCACGATCGGGATCACCGAGCTTGGGCGCCGCACCGATCACGCTGATGTCGATGCGGTTGGGATCATCGGCAGGGGTGCAAGCCGCAGCCATCAAGGCCAAAATACCGATCGCGATGGTACGGAAGGCGGGACTCGAACCCGCACTTCCATAGGGAAAACAGATTTTATGCCTGCTGCGGCTGCCGGTTAACATGTTGTAATTCAATTGATAAATAGCCAATTTTCCTAAAAATGCGTTAACAGTGTGCGTTAAAATCACTACCTCAAAACTAG
>JAYUQI010000076.1:0-4448 GCA_043756805.1 Sphingomonas sp. | reverse complement strand
GTGGCACCGCGCTGTCGTGGCTGATGACGATTGCCCGCACGCGTTCGATTGATCGGCTGCGAGCTTCGTCACACTTGCGACAGGAAAACGAAACCCTGGACCAAACAGTTGGTGCTTTAGAATTAACAGGCGGAGTGTCGCGGCGAGCCATCCTGCCGAACAATGCAGCGCAGCGCAAAGCCGCCGTTCTTGCGGCAATTACCCTTGCCTTGTTCTGGGATCCGGGCGACGTCGGCTGATGACAAGATTCCGGAAGTTTGAGCTGCGCTGCCGTTCTTAGAAAAGCCGACATTAGCAAGATCTGGAAAGACTGCTGATTATAGCCCAAATAGGGGGGCTGATCGTTCGCCGAGACGATGGCCGAACGAGCGCTCAAGCCGCTGGCAATGACCGAAAGCACGTTCGATCAGCCGCTTCCAGTGTCGCTCAAAGATCGTTCGGCGAGCGGACATCGCGGCGGCAAGACGATCAAAGGCGGGAGCAATACCTACCCCGAACTGGCAGCCGCTGGCCTGTGGACGACGCCTTCCGACCTCGGTCGTGTTGCGGTCGATATTCAGAACGCTCAGCGCGGTATTGCCGCCGCCGTTGCAATCCCTGCGATCGCCCGCGACATGCTGACGCCGCAAATCGGCGGCTACGGACTGGGGTTCGAACTCAAGACGCGCGAAGGCGAGCCAGTCTTCGAGCATGCCGGGCTAAACGAAGGCTTCGAAGCCCGACTGGTCGAGAGCGCTAGTGCCGCTTGTCATCGATATATCGTTGTTGTCATGACGAACAGGCGTGGCGGCACCGCAATTGCGGACGGCCTGATCCGCGCAGTGGCGCGTCAATATGGCTGGAAGGCATTTGCCCCGCGCTCAGTACGTGAAGTATCATTGCAGTCCGAGAGACTCGTGGCACTGGTAGGCTTCTATCGCAGCTCCGGTTCGTTGATCGGCTTCGAACGACTGACTGATGACCATCCCGTTGCGATCAACAGCACCGGATATGCTTGAAGCAACGATTGCGCTGCGTGCCGAGCGCCACGAGTTCAAGATCGGCGATGCTGAGTGGCGGGAAATCAATCTTGGGGCTCGTCTCAAACAGAGTCTGACCGCGCTTGGTGCGTCGATCCCGCTGTTGCCGATGAGAGGAAATTTGTCGTTCGAAACACCAAGCGACGGCCGCTTCCGATTTGCAGTGCAGACGGGCTAGCGCAAAATCCAAAATTGACGGTCACGCGCGTTGCTTAGTGATTGCTGCAATTCCGTTCGCCAAAAGTTCAATGCGCGCAACCAGATCCGGCGATACAGGGCGCACCGCTTCCACGCGCGTCTAATATCAGACCGAAGGTACTCCAAAAAACGATTGACTGTTGAACTGTTTTCAATGCTCATCATAGTCTTGAACATATGGTGCGGGCGGTGGGAATCGAACCCACACTCCTTGCGGAACTGGATTTTGAATCCAGCGCGTCTACCAATTCCACCACGCCCGCGCGACGGCATGCCATAGCGCCGCCATCACCACACGCAACGGCAAAAGCAAACATGGATGCTATTTCATTGATTTCGTGATTATGCGCGAAAATCGACCCGCACCAACGCGACAGTCCGCCGGTCGCCAAATGCCTACGGTTTGAGGAACCGCTCGGTCAGCTTTATCGTCACAACCGGCCCCAGATTGTCAGCCGACACCCCCAGCGCAAAGCCGTAGCTGCCCGTTTTGATATGCCACCCTTTTTCCGTCCAGCTGGCGAGAAGGCGCGGATCGATCGTGAGGGAGACTGTCCGGCTTTCGCCTGGCCTGAGGGCGACTTTCTCGAATGCGGCCAGCCGCTGGACACGGGCACCGGCTGCGCTGACGAGATAAAGCTGCGGCACGTCGGCACCATCGCGTTCGCCGATGTTTGTAACCGTGAAGCTAGCGGTCACCGCCTTGCCGCCGTTTACCGTCAGCGTGCCGTGCGCAAAACGGGTGTAGGACAAGCCGTAGCCGAAGGCGAACAGCGGCTTGGCCCCCGTTCGCGCAAACCAGCGATAGCCGACATCCGAGCCATCCCGATTGTAATCGACCGACAATGTCTCGCCCGGTTTCGCTCGCCCCTGAAAATCCGGTTCGAGTGTATCGCTGCCCGGCAGCACTGGGAAGGGAAGCTGCTCGACGCTTGCCGGAAACGTAACGGGCAGACGCCCCGACGGATTGGTATCGCCATAAAGCACTGCGGCGATCGCCTCGCCCCCGCGCGCGCCGGGATACCAAGCCTCGACAACAGCGGCCGTCTGTTCAAGCCACGGCATGACGACCGGCCCGCCGGTTTCAAGGACGACAATCGTATTGGGATTGGCAGCAGCAACCGCGGCGATCAGCGCGTCCTGGCCGTTGGGCAGATTGAGATCGGGCTGGTCAAAACCTTCGCTCATCCATTGGGTCGCAAAGACAATGGCGACGTCCGCCCTCCTGGCTGCCTGCACCGCATCGGTGATGTAACGGCCATCACGATATGTGAATTTTGTCCCCGGCGCCCGCGTCTTCAGCGCTTTCAGCGGCGACGAACGATGATATTGTTGCGAGATGAACGCGGCGAACGGGCCCTCTCCGCCCATCGGCACAACGACAGCGGGGCCGCCTTGGCCATGAACCTGCGACGACCCCGCGCCCGAGAGGACGCCGGTGTCGGCATAGCCGCCGATGATGGCAATGGACTTTGCCGACGCCGCCAGAGGCAGAGCGTTGCCGCGATTGCGCAACAGGACAATGCCTTCCTTCGCGGTTGCTTCTGCAACCAGCGCATTGGCTTTGAAATCAATCGTGGTGCGTGCGGCCTCTTTGTCGACGCCGCTGGCATAGATAGCCCACAAGATGCGCCGGTTCATGTCGGCAACGCGGACTTTATAGGCTGGGTCGCTTGCGGCTGCGTCGGCAAGTGGCTTGTCAAAGAAAACCTTGGGATCAAGCTGCGCACCCGATTGCTGGTCCAGCCCGTGCAGCGCGGTTTCGAGGCGCGGCACAGCGCCCCAATCGGACATGACAAACCCTTTCCAGCCCCAATCCTTCTTCAAGACTTTGTTGAGCAGCCAGTCATTGTCGCAGGCATAGGCCCCGTTCACCTGATTATAGGCGCACATGACCGAACCGGGTTTGCCCAGTTCGATGCCGATCTGGAAGGCCAGCAGGTCACTTTCGCGCGCTGCTGCTTCGCTGATCCGCACGTCGATGAAATTGCGCGCTGTCTCCTGATTGTTGAGCGCGAAATGCTTGATTGTTGAAATGATCCCGTTCGACTGGACACCCGCAATCGACGCACCGCCGAGCACGCCCGACAGCAGCGGATCTTCGCTCAGATACTCAAACGTCCGCCCGTTGCGCGGGTCACGGATCAGGTTGATCCCGCCCGCCAGCAGCACGTTGAATCCTTTGGCCTTGGCTTCACTGCCGATCATCACGCCGCCCGCGCGCATGATCGCCGGGTTCCATGTCGATCCCAGCAACATGCCCGAGGGAAGCGCGGTTGCCCCGTCCTTGCGCAGGCCCATGACATAGGAAACGCCAAGGCTGGCATCGGTTTCGCGCAGCGACGGCACCTTTAGCCGCGGGATACCGGCAACATAGCCCGCGCCCGGCACCGCATCTGCGGGAAGCGGTGCGGCACCCGGAAAAAGCGGGAGCGCCATCACGCCATGTGTCAGCGTCGTGCGTTCCGCATCGGTCATTGCCGCTTCGGTCGCAGCGGCACGGGTTTCCGGATCATTTTGTTCTGCGACTGCCACGCCGGATAGCGCCGCGTTAAGAGCAACCATAACTAGCAACCGCATTTTGACCATCTCCTGCCGGGCAGGTTTGCAAACGCAAAGGGCGTTGGCAACCCCGCTGTCATCCGACCCGACGATTATGATCGATTTGGATTGGCGGGAATTGGGATCGCGGCGCATATCTCTGCTTGCACCGATGACGTCGTTATTGGGTAATGAACTGTGTGATCACCGACATAAGCACTGCCGCAATGATAAGACAGACCGGCACGATCAGGATCTGAACCAGCGCCGCCTTCCCGCCGGTCGGACCAGTGCAGGTCATCATTCCTTCGCTCAGAAACCGCTCAAGACTTGGCCGTTTGCTCTGGTTGGGCTCAGTCCCCAGAAATATCCTCGGGATGGTCAGGTAGATCGCGACCAACAGCGCGACGATGGTCAGCGCGAAGTTGGTGTCACGGTCTCCACCAAATCCAATCGCGAACGCGACGACAATGCCGACATAGGACGCGACGATTAGCCGACCGACTCCAACCGGAATATCGGGTGCAGCCGGTGCAGAACGAAATGGGGGCGTTTGCTCGACGACCGTGCCGGGATGCGCGGCTACAGCGGTGACATCATAACTGTCTTTCAGCGAAATCTGTTCATAGCGCATGTCGTCATTCCCTATCGCCCGACCGTCCGGACATTGACGGCATGTCGCATCACGGT
>JAYUQI010000075.1:0-12903 GCA_043756805.1 Sphingomonas sp. | reverse complement strand
GAGCGACCTCATAGTCTGGTATGACGGCGCCTGCCCGCTCTGCATCCGCGAAATCGCGCTGATGCGCCGCCTCGACAAACGGGGCGCGATCAATTTCGTCGATGTCGCACCCGAGGACGCCGCCTGCCCGATTGACCGCGCGCTCCTGCTCGCCAGATTTCATGCGCAGGAAACGGGCGGCCCGGTGCTGGATGGGGCGGCAGCATTTGCCGCGATGTGGCGGGCAATTCCGATGTTGAGGCCAATCGGGCTGCTCGCGCGCAACAGTCTTGTGCTGGCGATCCTCGAACGCACCTACGTTGCCTTCCTCAAAATCAGACCACGGCTTCAGCGGCTGGCCGGCGGCTGAGCATTACCCATTGCCTCATCGACAAGCCCCGAACGCATCATATACCAATAAAGCAGAATGCCCGGCACCGCGAGCGCTGTCGTTAACAGATAAAAATCCACATAACCGATCGACTCAATCGTCGCGCCCGCCGTCGTCCCTGTAATAAACCGTCCAACGATGCTCGCCGCCGCGGATATCAGCGCATATTGCGCCGCCGTAAATCGCAAGTCACACAATGCAGAAAAATAGGCGACCACGACAACACCACCAAAACCGCTGGCTGTATTTTCGAAGCCAATTGCCGCGGCCATCCCAATATTCGAATGGCCCGCTGCAGCAAGCCCCGCAAAGCTTAGATTGCTGATCGCCATCAGGATCAGCGCCACCATGACGGACCGTTTCAAACCCAGACGAGCGTAGAGGATGCCGCCGATGAAAATGCCGATAAGATAGGCCCAGAAGCCAATGCCGACATCGTAAAAAGCAATCTCGTCATTGGTGAAGCCCAGATCGTCGAACAACAGGCGAAACGTCAAATTGGCGAGTGTGTCACCGATTTTGTGCACAAGAATGAACAAAAGAACCAGAAGCGCGCCGCGCCGCTGCAAAAATTCTGCAAATGGCCCCCAGATCGATGCAAACACTTCCGCTACACCGCGTTTTGCAATCGTCACCACACGCCGCGCGGGTTCGCCCATAATCAACCCGACAGCAATTGCCGGCAATGCGAGGGCCGCACACGCCAGATAACCTGCCGTCCAGCCGTATCGCGCCGCTACGACGAGCGCGATTGCCGCGGCCCCCGCCGACCCGATCCGCCAGCCATATTGCGACATACCCGACCCCGCCCCAAGCTGGCGCGGCTCGAGCAGCTCGATCCGATAAGCATCAATGACAATATCAAACGTCGCCCCAGCAACACCAACAAGGATCGCGGCGTAAGCCGTCCAGATAATGTCAGCTTTCGGGTCGGCAAGCGCCAGATTAGCAACGGCCACCATCACGAACAGGCCCGACAGAATTAGCCATGACACTCGTTGCCCCATGACCCCGATCACCGGCAAACGGACGCCATCAACAACCCATGCCCACAGCCATTTGAGATTGTACACGAGAAACGCAAGGCTGAATGCTGTCACCGTTTTCTTATCGATTCCGTCCTGCGCCAGACGCGTCGTCAGTGTTGCCGCAATCATCGCGAACGGGAAACCAGACGATATACCGAGGAACAGAGCGGCGAGCGGTGCGGGTTCGACATAGGGTTTGATCGCATCGATAATACCCGTCGCCCGTGTCGATTGTGCGTCACTCATTGCTAACCCCTTATTATTCGAGGTATCCTAGCGTATTATGTCGTCAGGCCTAGTCCCTACATTGAACACCCCCACGCCCGGCCAGCGCGCTTTGGCGCAGATCATCGTCGATAACGCGGAAAAACGCGGTGCGGCGATCACCTATGTAGAGGCCAGCGCCTACACCTGCCCCGCCCGTTTTGACGCCGAGCGGCACGCGATGTTCGATAGGCTGCCGCAAGTGATCGCACCTTCGGCGCTGCTGTTGTCCTGCACTGCGATCGCGCATGACGGCTTCGGTAAACCGCTCCTCCTGACGCGCGACAAGGATGGCAAGGCACATGTCTTCCTCAACGTCTGCCAGCATCGCGGCACGCGACTGGTCGAGGGCAGTGTACCCGTTTGCGCCAAGCTGCTTGTCTGCCCCTATCATGCGTGGAGCTACACGCTCGACGGAAAGCTGGCAGCACTGCCGCGGCCCGATACGTTTCCGGGCCTCGACAAATCGCTCCACGGCCTGAAGGAGCTCTCGAGCTGTGAAGCTGGTGGCCTGATCTGGTTCGCGTTTGAGCCCGCCGACTTCAGTGAAGCCAAAACACTTGGCCATGACTTCGATGCGTTCGGGCTGGCCGACACGCATTTGTTTGCCCGGCGCACGCACGACGTCGCCGGCAACTGGAAGCTCATCATGGATGCTTTCCTCGAAAGCTATCATGTCCAGCGCCTGCACAGCGGCACCATCGGCCCCTTCTTCAAGGATGGCGTGACGGCAGGCGACACGATTGGCGATCATCGCCGCTCCGCTGTCGGTCGCGCCGAAGAGTTGAATGCTATCGACCTTAACGACTGGCCCGCGCTCCGCCGTACGATGACTTTTACCTATCAAATGTTTCCGGCTTGCGTCCTCGTTGTCAGCCCAGACTACATCAACTTGATGGTCCTCATGCCGCAATCCGAAAGCCGCACGCTCGTCGAGGATTTCATGCTGATCCCCGAAAAACCGACGACCGAAAAGGCGCAGGACCATTGGCAGCGAAGCTGGGATTTACTCGACGGGCAGGTGTTCGGCGGCGAAGATTTCCGCGCTGTGGCCCTCGGCCAGGAAGGTTTATCGTCAGGCGCCATCGACCGCATTACGCTCGGCACGCTCGAAACCGGCATTCGCCTGTTCCATGATTCGGTAGAGCGTCACATTAACTCTTAGCGGTGCCATTTTTCATGCGGAGACGCGGAGACGCGGAGAAATCTCTCTGCGTCTCCGCGTCTCCGCGTGAACCAAAACTGCTTGGGGATGACGCGCCGCCATCAAACGCCTATCGCGCTCTAATGAAACCAACGGACAAAACCGATCCCCGAGAGGGCGACCGCATTGCCAAGCTGCTCGCCCGTGCCGGCGTTGCCAGTCGCCGCGAAATCGAACGCATGATCGAGGACCGGCGGATCGCGCTCAACGGCGTTGCGCTCGAAACCCCCGCAACGATCCTGAAATCGCTGAAAGGCATAACGGTTGACGGAAAACCCGTGGCGCCGCCCGAAACGGCGCGGTTATTCCGCTATAACAAGCCGACAGGTCTGCTCGTTGCCGAACGCGATTTCACGGGCCGCCCGACCATTTATGACAAACTGCCCAAAGAACTGCCGCGCGTTGTTCCCGTGGGGCGACTCGATCTGAATACCGAAGGGCTTTTGCTGCTGACCAACGATGGTGAACTGAAACGCCTGCTCGAACTACCGTCCACCGGCATCCCTCGCACGTATCGCGCGCGGACCTATGGCCCGATCAGCCAGACACAGCTCGAGGATCTGATCGAAGGTGTCGAAGTCGAAGGCGTCCGCTATGGCAGCATCAATGCCAATCTCGAACGCCGCACCGGCACGAACCAGTGGATCGAAATGACGCTGACCGAAGGCAAAAACCGCGAAGTCCGTCGCGTGCTCGAACATCTCGGTCTTCAAGTTAGCCGCCTGATCCGCACGGCTTATGGTCCTTTTCCGCTTGCCGACATGCCATCGGGCGCGGTCGACGAGATCAAGCAGAACATCGTCGTTGAATTCATGAAGAATATGAAGGGCACGAAGACTGTTTCATTTGATAGCGCGTCGACGCAAGCTGTCGGTCGCGCACCGCGCCGCCGCGATGATGCCCCGCGTCCGCGGTCAGCCCCGGTGACCCGGCCACCCGTTAAAGCAGCCGATCCGCCGCTGTCACCCCGTCGCGCCCGCGCCGCCAACTATGCCCCGAAGCTCGAGCGCGAAGCCGCAGACAAAGCGGCGACCGCACCCGCCAAGCGCAAACATTGGTACGACGGCCCCAAGAAACCGACCCGGCCAAGCGCACCGCCGCGCGGCGGAAGGCCCAAATAAATGCGGATCATTTCGGGGCTCTATCGCGGCCGCCCCATCGTCGCGCCCAAAGGCGACACGACACGCCCCACCGCCGACCGCACCCGCGAGGCATTGTTCTCGATGCTGACGAGCCGCCTCGGCAGTTTCGAAGGCCTGCGCGTCCTCGACTTATTCGCCGGATCGGGCGCGCTCGGTCTTGAAGCGCTTTCACGCGGCGCAGCAACCTGCACGTTCGTCGAGCAGGATAGCGCAGCACTCGATTGCCTGCGCACCAATATCGCCAAGCTGGGCGTCAGAGGCGCTGAAATCCGCGCACAATCGGTCATGGCGCTTGGCCCCGCGCCCGCACCCTATGACCTGATCCTGCTCGACCCGCCCTATGAAAGCGGCGCGGGCATCGTCGCGCTCGAACGTCTTCTCCGCCTCGGCTGGATCGCACCCGGCGCGCTCGCGAGTGTCGAGAGCACAAAGAAAGAAATGGTGGTCGTCGAAGGGTTTGAGCTTGATGTCGAGCGCATCCACGGCAAGGCGAAACTCACGCTGCTGCGCGCTTAAGCTTTACGCTTTCCCGAACACTGCCTCGGCCAGTGCCACAACCTCGGGATCGGCCTCCAGCGGCGTCATCGAAACGCCCGCCTCCAGCCGGTCGGCAATATAAGTCAGCGCGGCGATCCGCGCCGCCTTCTTGTTGTTGCCGTCGATCACCCGCCACGGTGCCCAACGGGTGTCGGTGCGCTCAAACATGTCGCCATAGGCTTTGATATAATCATCGCGACGGGCGCGGTTGCGATAGTCGTCCTTACCCGTTTTCCAGCGCTTCCACGGATCGTTCAGGCGGTGCAGAAAACGCTCGTCCTGTTCTTTCTGCGTGATGTGCAGGAAAACTTTGATCAGCGTGACGCCATTGTCTTTCTGCTGCGCTTCGAATTCGTTGATTTCATCGAAGGCGCGTTTCCACTCCTTTTCGGTGCAATACCCCTCGACCCGTTCGACAAGAACGCGGCCATACCAGGTGCGGTCAAAGACATTGATCTCGCTTTTCGCAGGGAGCCGCTTCCAGAAGCGCCACAGGAAATGGCGGTCACGTTCTTCCTCGGTCGGCGCGGCAATCGGCCAGACTTCGAAATAACGCGGGTCCCACTGGCCGGTCATCCGTGAGATCGTGCCGCCCTTGCCGCTCGCATCCCAGCCTTCGAAGGCGATGACAGCCGATTGCTTGTGGACGATATAGGCAATCTGGATGCGCGCCAGCCGGTCCTGCAGTTTCAGCAGGTCGTGGTCGTAATCGCCGTCATAGGATTTGCCGTCTTCGAAATCTTTCAGATTGATGGCCATGGCGGTCCCCTTCAGGACGGCTGGTCTAGCACGCGAATGCCGAGTTCGCGCAACTGCTTCGGCGTCGCGGGCGCGGGCGCGTTCATCATCAGGTCTTCGGCCTTCTGGTTCATCGGGAAGGTGATGACTTCGCGGATATTGGGCTCGTCGGCCAACAGCATGACAATGCGGTCAATACCCGGTGCCGAGCCTCCGTGCGGTGGTGCGCCGAGTTTGAACGCGCCGATCATCCCGGCAAAATTCTCGTCGACCTGCGCCTGCGTATAGCCGGCAATCTCGAACGCCTTGTACATAATCTCGGGCCGGTGGTTGCGGATCGCCCCTGACGACAGTTCGATGCCGTTGCAGACGATGTCATACTGATAAGCGAGAATATCGAGCGGGTTCATCGTTTCCAGCGCGTCCATCTCGCCCTGCGGCATCGAGAAGGGATTGTGACTGAAATCTATTTTCTTCGCGTCCTCGTCATACTCATACATCGGGAAATCAACGATCCAGCAGAATTCAAAGCGGTTCTTGTCGATCAGGCCCAACTCGGTGCCGATGCGGGTGCGCGCCGCACCGGCGAGTTTGGCAGCAGTCGCTTCAGGGCCCGCAGCAAAGAAAATGCCGTCATCAGGACCGAGGCCAAGCGCGGCAACCAGTTTGCGCGTTGCGTCTTCACCGTGGTTTTTGGCAATCGGGCCGCCCAGTTCACCGCCCTTTTGGGTGATGTACCCAAGACCAGCATAGCCTTCGCCTTGAGCCCAAGCATTCATGTCATCAAAGAATTTGCGGCTCTTTTCCGCGGTGCCCGGTGCCGGAATCGCGCGCACGACATCACCCGCCTCAACCATTGACGCGAAACGACCGAAGCCCGACTCTTTGAAATGGTTCGATACATCAGTGATGACGATAGGATTGCGCAGGTCAGGCTTGTCCGACCCGTATTTCAGCATCGAT
Source organism: Sphingomonas sp. (assembly GCA_043756805.1). GTDB lineage: Bacteria > Pseudomonadota > Alphaproteobacteria > Sphingomonadales > Sphingomonadaceae > Sphingomonas_O. Next base: position 6,657 of record JAYUQI010000075.1, on the reverse strand, counting down.
TCGCGATAGGGGATGCGCGGGAATGGTGCGGCACTGACGCTGCGACCATTTGCAAATTCTTCAAAAACGCCGTGCAAAACCGGTTCGATCGCTGCGAACACATCGTCCTGCGTGACGAAGCTCATTTCGAAATCGAGCTGATAGAATTCGCCGGGACTCCGATCCGCGCGAGCGTCTTCGTCGCGGAAACACGGTGCAATCTGGAAATAGCGATCAAACCCCGCCACCATCAGCAGCTGTTTGAACATTTGCGGCGCTTGCGGCAGCGCGTAAAATTTGCCAGGGTGGACACGGCTCGGGACAAGATAATCGCGCGCGCCTTCGGGGCTGCTCGCGGTCAGGATCGGCGTCTGGAATTCAGTGAACCCCTGCCCTATCATGCGCTGGCGGATGCTGGCGATGACGTTCGAGCGCAGGACGATATTCGCGTGAAGCCGTTCACGCCGCAGATCGAGATAGCGATATTTCAGCCGGATTTCCTCGGGATATTCAGCTTCGCCAAACACCGGCATCGGCAATTCCGCTGCCGCCGATTGCACAATAACATCCGTCGCGCGCACTTCGATCTCGCCCGTTGGCAGTCCCGCATTCACCGTTTCAGCGGACCGCGCAACAACCATACCCGTCACTGTCACCACTGATTCAGCGCGCAGCTTGTCGAGCACGCCATGCGCCGAGCTGTCGGTATCGGTCACAATCTGCGTGATGCCATAATGATCGCGCAGATCGACGAACAGCAAATTGCCATGATCGCGCTTGCGGTGAACCCAGCCCGACAGGCGGACAGTTTCGCCGACGTGGGTGGCGCGCAATTCAGCGCATTTATGTGAACGATAGGCGTGTTGTGTCATGACGGGGCTAACACAGGCGCAGGCGTCAATTGTCAAGGCGCGTCAGGTCGCTATGGGGAAGCAATGAAGATTCATCCGTTGATTAATGACAGCATAACACTTGCCGATTTTTGCAAGCGCATGGCCAAGGCCAGTTTCATCGCTGTCGACACCGAATTCATGCGCGAAAATACCTTCTGGCCTGAATTGTGCCTGATCCAGGTGGCTGACGAAAACGAAGCTGCCGCGATTGATCCGATGGCAGCAGGCATTGACTTGAAGCCACTGCTCGACCTGATGACGGAGAATGAGGATGTCCTCAAAGTCTTTCACGCTGGCGGGCAAGACATTGAAATTGTCCATAATCTTACCGGCAAGACACCGCACCCCCTGTTCGACACGCAAATTGCCGCGATGGCGCTGGGGCAAGGCGAACAAGTCGGATATTCGAACCTTGTCGATCAGTGGCTTGGCATTTCGCTCGATAAAGGCGCGCGCTTTACCGACTGGGCGCGACGGCCACTCGACGATCGTCAGATCGATTATGCGATCGGCGATGTGACGCATCTGGCGAAGATTTTTCCGATGATGCTGAACAAACTGATCAAGACGGGGCGCGGCGGCTGGCTCGATCAGGAGATGGAAAAGCTCGCCGATCCGTCGAATTATGTAACAGAACTTGGCGACGCCTGGTTGCGTGTGAAGATTGCCAGCCGCAAACCCGAAGTGCTCGGCCGGTTGCGCGCGCTGGCATCGTGGCGCGAAAGTGAAGCGCGGAGCAAGAACCTGCCGCGCGGTCGCATCGTGAAAGACGAAACATTGGGCGACCTCGCACTGCATCCGCCGCGCACGCAAAGTGAGCTTGCAAAAGTGCGCGGATTGTCTTCATCGTGGGCTGGTAATGACATTGGCGGTCGGATGATGGCGGCGCTTTCGAATGCACCACCACTTTCGGCTGAGCTGATGCCTTCACGCGAAGACCGCAAACCCGGTCTCGGCAAGGATGGAGCACTGGTTGCAGAAATGCTCAAGTTGCTCCTCAAAATACGCGCAAAAGAATCGAATGTGGCGCCGCGTCTGCTGGCGCGCACCGATGACCTCGAATTGCTGGCAGCCGGCGTGCGCGACAACCTGTCGATCCTGACCGGCTGGCGCTACGATCAATTCGGTCGCGATGCGCTCGATCTGGTCGAAGGACGGCTTGCGTTCGCTGTCATCAACGGAAAAATGAAAATGACCCGGACCGAGGATGGTGGCACGCAATAAGGAAACGTCACCGACAGCGAGCGCATTCCGGGCACATAATCAGCAGATTGTGAGTCTCCAATATCTGCGCGCTGTTGCCGCTCTCCTTGTCGTCTTCCACCATGTCCGAAATCCGAGCAACGGACTGTTCAACCCCATAAGCCACTGGAATTTTGGCCAGGCCGGGGTCGACATGTTCTTCCTGATCAGCGGCTATATCATGTATGCTGTCGCCCGCACCGAACGGCCCATGACTTTCATCCAGCGACGTATCATCCGGATTGTGCCGCTATACTGGATCGCCACTTTTTTCCTGTATTTTCAAGTGAGTATCGGCTTCCCCGGTGTTTTACCGACTATCGATCAGCTGCTAAAGTCTTTGTTTTTCATTCCGCAATATCATCCGCAAAACCCGACCGAAATCTGGCCGTTTCTGGTGCCGGGCTGGACGCTGCAATTCGAAATCTATTTTTATGCCATCTTCGCAATTGGTCTTGCGTTTCGTCGCCTGTTGCCGGTCGTGCTTCTGATCGGGGCAATTGCGATCGTCATCGGACAGATCGGGCTCGGCACCCAAGGCAATGCCCTTTTTGCCACCTATACATCACCGATTATAACCGAGTTTTTTCAGGGCATGCTGGTCGCCGTTATCCACCGGCGGCGCTCGCTCGCGTCCTATTGGTTCGCACTACCGCTTGGTATCGCTGCCTTGTTTCTGGTCGGCAATATGGATGCCCCGCGATTGCTGGTCTGGGGTCTGCCATCGACATTGATCCTGATCGGCTGTCTTGCGATTGAGGATGCCGGGAAAATGCCGGATCTGCCAACGTTCAGGCTGCTCGGCGATGCAAGCTACTCGATCTATCTGTCGCACGCTTTCATCCTGCAGATCGGCCTTCTCGTCTGGTGGAAAGTGCCGATAACGGGCTGGCCCCAATTTCTTGTCTTCACGCCTGCGGCGATCGTTGGCTGCGCCTTCATTGGCATCCTGATTTATCGCTACATCGAGCGGCCAATGCTCCTTCGCCTTCAGCGAAAACGCAAGTCGAACACCACGCTAACCCAGCAGAGCTGAGCGACCGAGCAATGCCGCCAATTGCCGATGACGCCGTTCGACCGCCTCGCCGTAAAGCGCCTGACTGCCCGACGGCAAAAACAGCGTCAGCGCCTTATCGTCGAGAGCAAGACCACTGTTCGCCAAGGGGCCCGCCACACCACCACTCAACCGCTGGCCGAGCCGCATCGCCAATCCCCAGACCGAAGCGCGACCCAAATCTTCGGGCGATGCGAGCTGTGTGACGACAGGGGTCGCCATCAAACCGCCACCAAAGCTGGCGGAAAGCGCCTGGCCGACCATCGCCCGCCCCCGCGCGTCAATGCCGACCCAGTTGCCGTGCAGAGCCACTTCAAGCCCGCGTTCCGCCCGAAACTCGGGGCTCGCCGACCATGCGACATCACCAAGCAGACACGCAGCATGGCGCAGCCGCGCGTCGACTGCACTTTCCCGCGTGAACAACGGTGCGATCCAGCGCGACAGCAGATCGCCATGTTCATCAAAGCGCCCCTGACGCGCACCCGCCGCGCGCGTCGCAGCGATCAGCGGATCTTCGCTGCGCTGGTTTTCGGTCAGGCCAGCATACAGCAAACCCTCACGCAAGCCGAAGGCCGACACGATCAGCGCACTCGAACCCAGCTGCCGGGCGAGTGTCGCCAGTAAAGCCGCTGCATCGCCCAATGCAGGGATGCGCGTACTCGATAGCGCTTCGATCGCTTTCAAGCCTTTGCGATCGATGCGCGACACAGCACGGACAAGCCGAACCGCCGCTCGCGGTGGCATCGCATAATGATGAAGCACGGGCAGCGGATAATCGGTCAGATGCATGTGCAACCGCGCAAGCGCGCGCCACGATCCGCCGACCAGATAAAAGGGCAGATCGCGCTCGACATTCTTCCACCCCGCTTTCGCGAGCATATTCTTGACAGCAGCGTCGAGCGCGCCCCGGCTCTTGCCTCGGATGGCGGGCAGGCGCAGCACCCCGAGCGGGAGCGAAACGCGGTCAAGCACAGTGCCGCCCCTCACGCGAACAAGTTCGAGGCTGCCGCCGCCAAGATCACCGACAATGCCATCAGCATCGGGAATAGCAGAGATCACCCCATGCCCCGCCGCGCGGGCTTCTTCCTCGCCGCTGAGCAGTTCGATTTTGATGCCCCGCGCCGCCGCCGCCTCGATAAACGCCGCACCATCGCTTGCATCGCGGACGGCCGCTGTCGCCACGGTCCGGACGGTGGTGATTTCCATAGCTTCGGTTACGGCGCGAAACCGCGCCAGCCCGCGCAACGCGACGGCGACAGCTTTGGGATCGAGCGCCCCCCCTTTTTCGAGGCTGCCGCCCAACCCTGCGGTCACTTTTTCGTTGAAGACTGTCGCGGGGGCACGGCCTGGGCCGCCATAAACAACCAGGCGGACCGAATTTGAACCAATGTCGATGATGGCAGTCAGTGGCGAATGCGGCACTCAGCGTCGCCCGAGGCTGAGTGTCGGCACGGACTCGCTCGATTCGAGTGACGCCCCGCGTCCCGAAAGTGATGGATTTGTCATGAAATAGCGATGCAAGTTAAAGGGCTTATGTGATTCTTCTGACCGAACATAGGAACCGTTGGCCTGCAATTCCCAGCTTTGTTCGGTGTCGATCAGATTGGCCACCATCACCTGATCGAGGACCTGATCATGGACCGTCGCGTTGAGGATCGGCAGCATATATTCGACGCGACGATCAAAATTGCGCGGCATCCAGTCAGCCGACGAAATATACACTTTGGCCCCGTCGTTGGGCAATGCCTTGCCATTGCCAAACGCCCAAATGCGGCTGTGCTCAAGGAAGCGTCCGACGACCGATTTTACGCGGATGGTTTCCGACAGACCGGGCACGCCGGGCCGCAGGCAACAAATGCCGCGAATAATGAGATCAATGGGAACACCCGCCGCGCTGGCTTCATAGAGCTTGTCGATAATCGCGGGATCGACGAGCGAGTTCATCTTGGCCCAGATCGCTGCCTTCTTGCCGTCGCGCGCGTTGGCGATTTCGGTATCGATCAACGCTGCGAGTTTCGAGCGCAAACCCTTTGGACTGAGCGTCAAAAGCTCGAGATTGGCCGGCTCGACATAGCCCGTAATATAATTAAACATCTGCGCAGCATCGCGCGCGAGGCGCGGGTCAGCGGTAAAGAAACTGAGATCGGTATATATCCGCGCGGTGACGGGGTGATAATTGCCCGTCCCGAAATGGCAGTAGGTCCGGTAGCCGTCGGCCTCGCGCCGGACGACCATCGATACCTTGGCATGGGTTTTCCACTCGACAAAGCCATAGACGACCTGAACCCCTGACCGTTCGAGCTGCGAGGCCCACAGCAGGTTCTGCTCTTCGTCAAACCGCGCTTTTAATTCGACAACGGCTGTGACCGATTTACCGGCCTCCGCTGCATCGCAAAGCGCGCGGATGACGGCAGACTGCTTCCCGGCGCGATACAATGTCTGCTTGATCGCAACCACGTCGGGGTCAGCCGCTGCCTGTCTCAGAAACGACAATACGACATCGAACGTCTCGTAAGGATGATGGACGATAATGTCCTTGGCGCGGATCGCCGCATAGCAATCGCCACCATGTTCGCGGATCCGTTCGGGAAAACGCGGCACATAGGGCGGAAACTTGAGATCGGGGCGTTCCTCTTCAACCAGCGCTTCGAGCGCGCCAATCCCGAGGAATCCTGCTGTTTCCGTAATGATCGCGTCTGCCCCACCAAGCTCGTTCTTGATCGCCGTTTCAAGCTCGGACGCAGCGCCGGTTTCAAGCTCGAGGCGGATCACCCGGCCCCTTCGTCGCCGTTTTATCGCGGTGCGAAAATAGCGGACGAGGTCTTCGGCTTCTTCTTCGAGCTCGATGTCGCTGTCGCGGATGATGCGAAATGCGCTTGCGGCGATAACTTCATATCCCGGGAACAACAGTCGCGTGAACCGGCGCAGGACATTCTCCAGCGTCATGAACTGAGCAGCGGCACCGGGCAGACGAACAAAACGCGGCAGCGTCGACGGGATCATCACGAGTTCGCGAATCGGCTCGCCGTCATCAAGCCGTTTCAAATCGAAAATGATGCTCAGCCCCTGATTGGGAATGAATGGAAAGGGATGCGCCGGGTCGAGCGCTTGCGGCGTCAGCACCGGAAAAATCTGGTTACGGAAATGCGATTCGAGCCAGATCGCGGCCTCGCCGTCCACCTGATCGGGATCGAGAACAATAATGCCCACGGCGTCCAATTCTTTACGGATGTTTTCCCATATTTCTTGCTGGCTCGCCATCAGCGCGTCGGCATCGGCACTGATCGCCACCAGCTGCTGCCCGACTGTCAACCCATCGACGGAACGCTCATCGATATCCTGAAGCTGTTGCCCCTTCAGCCCCGCAACGCGCACCATAAAAAATTCGTCGAGGTTATTTCCCGAAATCGACAAGAATCTAAGCCGCTCGAGCAGCGGATGGCCGCGATTTTGCGATTCCTCCAGAACGCGGCGGTTGAACGCGAGCCA
>JAYUQI010000074.1:0-4466 GCA_043756805.1 Sphingomonas sp. | reverse complement strand
ATACGCACTCGCTGTCAACGGCGACGATCATGTTGTGGATATTCATTCCGGCGATCTATTTTTACATCGGCCCGGCGATGGCGCTCATCCAGAATCTCGCGCCGTGCAAAATGCGCGCGATGTTCATCGCGGTATCGCTGCTGTCGGCCAATGTGCTCAACTTGATCATCGCGCCGCAAGGCGTGGGCTGGCTCAGCGATTATTTTGCTGGCCCTGGTGGCGCTGATGCAGCGTCGCTCCGCCTTGCGCTGCTGTTTCTGGCCCCGACCGGATTTTGGGCGGCATGGCATTACTGGATGGCGGGCAAGACCATTATCGAGGATCAAAAACGCGCGGTGGGATATATCTGAGATGGAGCGGCTTAAATCCTATATCGACGGCGCTTGGGTGCTGCCGCAGACAGCAACCGGCACCGTCGACGCAATCAACCCGGCGACCGAAGAAATTACCGCGCGAGTCGCACTGTGCGGCCCCGACGATGTCGATGCAGCAGTGCGGGCGGCGCGTGCGGCGTTCGACGGCTATTCGGCATTGCCGCTTGATGACCGGATTGCGCTTGTCGAAAAACTGATCGCGATATTCGAGCGGCGTTATGACGAGATGGTCACGGCGATCTCGACCGAAATGGGCGCGCCCTATGACCTGTCGTTCAATGCGCAGGCCGAATGCGGGCCGGGGCATCTGAAGGAAACGATCAAGGCCGCGCGCGAAATGGCGTGGACCAGCCGGATCGGCGGCAACAGTGCGCTGGTCCATGAACCGATCGGTGTCTGCGTGCTGATCACGCCGTGGAACTGGCCGATCAACCAGCTGGCCGCCAAAGTGGGCCCGGCGCTGGTCGTCGGTTGCACGATGGTGCTTAAACCCAGCGAAGTCGCGCCACTGTCGGCCCAGCTTTTTACAGAATTCATCGACGAGGCAGGCTTCCCGCCCGGCGTGTTCAACATGGTCCACGGCACGGGTGCAGCGATCGGCGATGCCCTGACCAGCCATGCCGAAGTCGACATGGTCTCCTTCACCGGATCAACCCGCGCCGGGATACAGGTTGCCAAATCAGCGGCCGACACTGTCAAGCGCGTGTCGCAGGAGCTTGGCGGAAAGTCAGCCAATATCATCTTTGCCGATGCCGATCTTGAAGCGGCTGTCGAGCGCGGTTTGCGGCATTGTTTCGAAAACGCTGGTCAGTCATGCAACGCGCCAACACGGATGCTGGTCGAGGCGTCGGCTTATGATGCTGCGGTCGCGATTGCCGCGCGTGTTGCATCCGCAGTCAAGCTGGGCGATCCAAAGGATAAGGGACCGCATCTGGGTCCCGTCGTCAGCAAGCTGCAATATGACAAGATCCAGCGGCTGATTCAGGTCGGTATCGACGAAGGTGCTATTCCCGTCGCGGGCGGGGTCGGGCGGGCAGACGGGTTCGACCACGGCTATTATGTGAAACCAACCGTTTTTGCGGGCGTTCACAACAAGATGGCGATCGCGCAGGAGGAAGTGTTCGGCCCCGTGCTCGTCATGATCCCGTTTGCCGATGAAACTGATGCCATCGCCATTGCCAATGACTCGCCTTACGGTCTTGCCGGCTATGTGCAGAGCGGCGACATTGATCGCGCGCGCCGTGTTGCAGGCAAAATCCGTGCGGGCAGTGTGCACATCAATGGCGCTGGCCAGGATTATGGCTCTCCCTTTGGCGGCTACAAGCAATCGGGCAATGGTCGCGAATGGGGTGCGTTCGGGCTGCACGACTTTCTCGAGGTCAAAGTGGTCAACGGTTTCTACCCGGCATGAAACTGACCGACATCAAGACGTTTGTTGTCGGCAATCCACCGCCCCATTTCGGCGGGCGTTATTTCGTGTTCGTCAAGCTGATGACCGACTCCGGTGTTACGGGAATCGGTGAAGCCTATTGCGTGCCATTCGGCCCGCATCTTGTTGCGAAAATGATCGAGGATGTTTTTGCGCGCTATGCGGCGGGCAATGATCCGCACGACATCGAAACGCTGTGGCGGCGGGTCTATTCGAGCGGCTTTACCCAACATCCCGACCTGACGCTGATGGGCGTCCTGAGCGCGCTCGAAATGGCGTGCTGGGACATTATCGGCAAGGAAGCGAACAAGCCGGTCTACAAGCTGCTTGGCGGGCAAGTGCATGAACGGCTGCGCGCCTACACGTATATTTATCCTCGCCCCGATGACATAAGCGATGTCTATCACGACCCCGACCTCGCAGCGGAACGCGCGGTCGAGTATCTCGCGCAGGGCTTTACGGCGCTGAAGTTCGATCCGGCGGGGCCGTACTCCGCATTCGATGGGCGGCAGTTATCGCTCGAGGCGCTCGACCTGTGCGAGCGGTTTGCGGCGAAGCTGCGCGAAGCGGTTGGCACCAAAGCTGACTTGTTGTTCGGGACGCACGGGCAAATGACGGCGGCGGGGGCCATCCGGCTTGCCAAGCGGCTTGAGCCTTATGATCCGCTGTGGCTCGAAGAGCCCGTGCCACCCGACGCGCCCGACGAGATGGCAAAGGTTGCACGCGCAACGAGCATCCCGATTGCGACTGGTGAGCGCCTGACGACGAAATATGATTTCGCACGCCTGCTCAAAGCGGGTGCTGCTGCGATATTGCAGATGAATCTGGGGCGCGTCGGCGGCATTCTCGAAGCCAAGAAGATTGCGGGCATGGCCGAAGTTCATCATGCCCAGATCGCGCCGCATCTATACTGTGGCCCCATCGTCGGCGCAGCCAATATCCAGATTGCGACGTGTTCGCCCAATTTCCTGATCCTCGAAAGCATCGAGACATGGGGCGGGTTCCACAGCGAAATCCTCAACACACCGATCCGGTTCGAAGATGGTCATGTCATTCCGCCCACTGCCCCGGGCCTCGGCGTCGAACTTGACGAAGCGGTTGCGGACGCCAATCCTTACACCGGCACGATGCTCCACCTCGAGATGACCCAGCATCCGGTCAGATGAACGACACGTTCGACTATGTGATCGTTGGCGCGGGGACTGCCGGTTGCGTGGTGGCCAACCGGCTGTCGGCGGACGGCAAAACACGTGTGTTGCTGCTCGAAGCGGGCGGATCGGATCGCACGGTCTGGATCCAGCTGCCGATCGGTTATGGCCGCACCTTCTTCGATCCCCGCGTCAACTGGATGTATGATACGCAAGCGGTTTCTGGCCTGAATGGCCGCACCAGCTATTGGCCGCGTGGCAAGGTGATCGGTGGATCGGGTTCGATCAACGCGATGGTGCATGTCCGCGGCCAGCCGCATGATTTCGATGACTGGGCAGCAGCGGGCAATATCGGATGGGGTTGGGACGATGTGCTGCCCTATTTCATCAAGTCCGAAGACCATGACCACGGTAGCGGCGACTGGCACGGCGCGGGTGGACCACAGCATGTGACGGATATTTCGGCGCGTGCGCATCCGCTGTGCCGGACGTTTGTTGAAACCGGCGAAGCGCTTGGGTTTGCGGCCACAGCTGATTTCAACGGTGCGCAGCCCGAAGGTGTCGGCATCTTTCAGATCAACACGCGCAACGGGCGGCGGGCCTCCACGGCGAACGAATATCTGCGGCCTGCCCTGAAGCGCGGCACTGTCGAACTGCGCACCAAAGCGCACGCGACGCGCATACTTTTCGAAGGAAAGCGTGCAGTCGGCGTCGAATACCGGCGCGGCAACGAAATCAAGCAGGCGCGGGCATCGTGCGAAGTGATCCTGTGCGGCGGTGCGATCAATTCACCGCAGCTGTTGCAGCTTTCGGGAATTGGCGATGGCGCTTTGCTTCGGTCGCTTAGGATTACGCCGTTGATTGACGCATCGGCAGTCGGGCAAAATCTGCAGGATCATCTCGCGGTCAGCTATTTCTATAAAACGTCAGTGCCGACACTGAATGATGTGCTGGGCCCGTTGACCGGCAAGATCAGGGCAGGCCTGCACTATCTCCTCAATCGCGGCGGCCCGTTGTCGATGAGCGTTAATCAGGGCGGCGGCTTTGTCCGCAGCGCGCCCAATCAGCCACGCGTTAATTTGCAACTCTATTTCAGTCCGGTGAGCTACACCAAAAGTCCCTTGTCCGAACGCAAACTGCTCAACCCTGATCCTTTTTCGGCGTTCCTGCTTTCGTTTAACAGCTGCCGCCCAACGAGCCGGGGGCATTTGCAGATTACGTCGCCGGATCCGTTCGATCATCCGCTGATCCAGCCGCATTATCTTTCGACTGACCATGATTTGGCAGAGGCGCGTGACGGCATCCGCTTGCTTCGCGCGCTGGCGGCACAGGCTCCACTCGCCGACATCATCACCGAGGAGCTGATGCCCGGTGCGCATCTTCAGAGTGACGACGACCTGCTGAGCGATTTCCGCAGCCGCGCCGATACGGTTTATCATCCAAGCTCGACCTGCATGATGGGGCCCGATGCGGCGACATCGGTGGTCGATGCCCGCCTTCGTGTTCATGGCATTG
>JAYUQI010000073.1:0-4506 GCA_043756805.1 Sphingomonas sp. | reverse complement strand
GCGGATTTCAGGCCGTTCCGAAACTGGCATTTCCGGGGGGCGCGCTGATCGGCTGCTCCGCAGGATTTGTGAACGTGCCACGTATCAAGGGCAGCCATACCGCAATGAAGACCGGAATGATGGCGGCTGAAGCCACAGCGGCTGCAATCGCCGCTGGACGGTCAAGCGACACACTGGATGCATATGAGGCCGATTACAGGACGAGCTGGGTCGCCAAGGAGCTGAGTATGGTGCGCAATGTCTTGCCCGCTGTCGAAAAATTTGGTGATCTGCTGGGATCAATGCTCGCCGGGATCATGATGTGGCTGGAGTATTTCGGTTTCAAACTACCGTTCACGATGAAGACGCATCCGGACAACGAAAGCCTGTGGCGCAAGGATCAGATTGAGCCAATTGCCTATCCCAAGCCCGACAATGTCTTCAGCTTTGACCGACTGTCCTCGGTGTTCCTGTCGAACACCAATCATGAGGAGGATCAGCCGTGTCATTTGCAACTGAAGGACCCAAGCGTTCCGATCGCGGTCAACCTGCCCCTCTATGACAATCCCGAGCAACGCTATTGCCCGGCCGGTGTTTATGAAATTGTCGGGCGCGAGGAGAATAATCCGCGCCTTCAAATCAACGCGCAAAATTGTGTGCATTGCAAAACCTGCGACATCAAGGATCCGACGCAGAACATCAACTGGGTGGTGCCGGAGGGTGGTGGTGGGCCAAACTATCCGAATATGTAGCATCGCGCTCGTTATGTTGCCTGCACTCGTCGAGGCTCGGCGAGCCGAGCCGTCTACGCTCGGTCATTATGTCCGCGCGCGGGTCGCTGACCAGCGCGGGCAATCGGAGCAGGCGGTGCGCTCTTATGCAGCGGCGCTGGCTTCTGACCCTGAAAATGTGATGATCGCGTCACGGGCTTATCGTGAAGCTGTCGAAGCCGGACACTATGCGCTTGCTGTCCGTAGCGCGCAGACGATTGACATAGCGGGCCTTGCACCGCCCGATGCACATATCCTGCTTTATATTTCGGCGCTGCGAAATCGCGACTGGCGCGCTGCCGAGCAGCGGTTGACCGTTTTGGCTCAGGAGCCGGGACTAGGGTTTCTGGCGCCACTCTTTGGCCGGTGGCTGGAAATCATGACCCGCATGCCGTTGACGTTGCGGGCACCAAAACAGATTGATCGCACTGCCAACGCCTACATCGCCGAGAATGATGCTCTCGTTGCTTTGTCGAAAGGCGACGTTGACGATGCAGTCGTATCTATCAAGGGTCTATGGACTCTCGAGCCTTACCGCGCTGGCTCGCTGCGGCTTGCGGCAGCGGATCAGCTCGCCAAGCACAACCAGAAAGCACGGGCCATTGAGCTTATTGTGGCCGACGACGTGGCATCGACAAAGGCACGCGCGATCATCGAAAATGGCGGCAATCTAGGCGTCTCCGTATCTTCGCCGTTGGAGGGCGCGGCATTTATGCTGGCGCGCGTGGCGGGGGATCTGATTGTCGAAGGCAGCGAACGTTCCGGGCTGACAAGCGCGCGTCTGGCCGAGTTTGCCACACCGAAAAATGCGCGGATCAAGTTGATGGTCGCGGGCGCGCTTTCCGCGCGCAAAGATCACGACGCGGCGCTCGCGATTGTGGACACCGTTATCCATGATCCGCTTTATGGCGACGATGCAGCATCGTTCCGGATCGAGCAGCTTGAAAAACTTGGCCAAACCGACACGGCATTGACCGAGGCGCGGGCACGCGCAGTAGGATCGCCCAATGATCTTGCGCGGGTTGGCGATATCGAACTTCGACGTGGTAACTTTTCAGCCGCGGCAGCGGCGTATCAGCAAGCGTTGAGCGCGCATGGTGCGAACGCGGGTTGGAGCCTCGTTTTTGCAGCGGCGAATGCCTATGACAACGCAGGGGACTGGGCGGCAGCCAAGCCACTTCTCGAACGTGCCTTGGCAATGGCACCTGATGAACCTGCGATTCTGAACGAATTGGGCTATGGCCTGATTTCGCACGGCGGTGACTTGGATCGAGGACTCGGCCTCATCGCGCGAGCAACAGCGCTGCGTCCTGATGATGCGGCGATTGTCGATTCGTTGGGCTGGGCCGAGTATAAGCGCGGTGCTTTTGGGCAAGCTATTCCGCTCCTCGAACGCGCTGTCCGCCTCGATCAGACGCAATCGGAAATCGGTGAACATCTCGGTGACGCTTATTGGGCTACCGGTCGCAAGATTGACGCGCGATACGCTTGGACGGCAGCGCGAATCCACGCAAAAGGTGACGCAGAAGTGCGGCTCGACGGCAAGATTGCCGGGAAACACTGAATAGTGGTGCACGATATTGCTTATGCCAAGATCAATCTTGCGCTTCATGTCCGGCGACGGCGGAATGATGGCTATCATGACCTCGAGACACTGTTTGCTTTCCTCGACGACGGTGACCGCTTGTCAATTGAACCAGCCGAGCACTTTACTTTGGATGGCAGTGGCGCGTTCGGCGGCACGACCGGTCCGACCGAATCCAATCTGATCACCCGCGCAGCGCGCTTGATTGGTGATGGGCAATTGCCCGCTGTTCGCATCAGCCTCGATAAGCGCTTGCCAGTCGCGGCGGGCCTGGGCGGCGGTTCGGCGGATGCTGCCGCCACATTGCGACTGCTCGGCGCAGGCGACCGGCTTGATCTCGCCGCGATGCTCGGCGCTGACGTTCCGTCGTGCCTTGCGAGCATTCCCGTGATCGGCACAGGGACAGGGATCGAGCTTACACAGGTTGAAAATGACGTCACGGGGCTTGCCTGCCTGCTCGTCAATCCACGAGTGCCGCTGCCCACCGGCCCCGTGTTTGCAAATTGGGATGGCGTTGATCGTGGGCCTTTGCCAACCGGAAGTGCACGCGACATCATGATGATCGGACGCAACGACCTAGAGGCTCCTGCGATAAGTCTGTGCCCGGTGATCGGCGAAATTTTGGCGGTGCTGAACGATACAAATCCGCTGGTGGCGCGGATGTCGGGGTCAGGGGCAAGCTGCTTTGCGATTTACGAAGACTATGGTCACGCGCTTGCGCAGGAGGTTCGTCTGCGCGAAAATCAGCATCGCGGTTGGTGGACGATGATCGGTCGCCTGCGATGACCCCGTGGCGGTTTATACCCGGTGACGGCAATGTCCTGACAATCGTCGATCATGCGTCGAACTATATTCCCGATAGCATTGACCTTGGTATCGATCCTGCCTTGCTTGATACACATATCGCATGGGATATCGGCGCTGCAGCGCTGGCTGAAGCATTGGGCTTTCCGACCTTTCTGGCAACGGTTTCGCGTCTTGTGATCGACTTTAACCGCGAGCAGCACGCCCCTGAAGTCGTGCCGTCTGCCAGCGACGGCATTCCTATCCCGGGCAACAATTGCGACCCAAGTTCACGGATTGCCGATTTCTGGCGCCCCTATCACCTCGCACTCGAACAAACGATTTCAACAATGCGGCCAACGCTGTTGATTTCGCTACACAGCTTTACGCCCAATTTGTCGTCTCGTCCCGACGAGGCGCGTCCCTGGGAGATCGGCATTCTCTATAATCAGGATGATCGCGCGGCGCGTGTTGCTATTGCTCTCCTTGAAGCGGCAGGTGTCAATGTTGGTGATCAATTGCCCTATTCCGGCAAGATTCTTAATGCGACGATGAACCGGCATGGCGAGACAACCGGGACGCCATATCTCGGCCTTGAAGTCAGGCAGGATTTGATCGACACCACCGACGGTGTAGCGAAATGGGGGCGCATCTTGCTTCCCGTGATCGAAAAATGCGTTAAGCAACTCTGAATTGTCAACGAAGACCACAGCTTTTGATGCTTGAACAGCGCGTTTTTATCGGATTTCTCGTCGTCGTGTCGCTTGCGACAGCATGGATTGCCGCGCCCTACTATGGCGCAATCCTGTGGGGCGTTGTGACGACAATCGTTTTTTGGCCGCTTAACCGAAATCTGAGAGCAGCCTTGCCGCGCAGTCCTAATCTGGCGGCTTTTGCGACACTGCTCGCCGTGATCGCGATCGTCATTGTGCCAACGATCATTATCGGAACCCTGCTGATCGAACAGGCGCTATCAACCTACGCGCAGATCGAATCACAGAAGCTCGATTTTGGTCGGATTATTGCTGATATGCAGGCTGGTTTGCCGAAGTCAGTCGGAGCGTTTCTTGATCGCAATGGCTGGGGAGATTTGCAGGACATACGTCGAAAGCTGGAGAATGTCGCAACCAGTGGCGCACGCATTGCCGCCACCCAAGCCGTGAGCTTCGGGCAAGGTGCATTTAGTTTTGCAATTTCGCTGGGCATTATGCTTTATCTCACATTCTTTTTGCTGCGTGACGGATCGCGCCTGACACGCACCATCGGCGAGCGCATTCCGTTGGCCGTGCAGCAGCGGCGTGACCTCTTCGACAAGTTTGCCACCGTGATCCGCGCAACGATCAAGGGAAGCATTGTTGTCGCAATCGTTCAGGGAATTATCGGTGGGAT
>JAYUQI010000072.1:0-4531 GCA_043756805.1 Sphingomonas sp. | reverse complement strand
CTTTGGGTGTCGAGTTTGTCGAATTGTCGAATGGCGTCCGTCTTGTCCTGTTCACCAATCAGGCCGAGACCGGCAAGGTGATGGTCACCGCGCGCTTCGGTCGCGGGCTACAGGCCTTGCCGACGAACAAACCCACAGCAGCATGGGCAGGCGAAGCAGCCCTCGTGTCCTCGGGCATCGGTGATCTGGGGCAGGAAGAGCTTGACCGGCTGACCAGCGCGCGGCGGATCAACATGGGGTTCGACATCGGCGACGATGCGTTTACGCTGCGTGCTGTCACGCGGCCCGCCGATTTTGACGATCAGATGAAATTGCTTGCCGCCAAACTCGCGTTCCCCGGCTGGGATCCCTTGCCCGTCAATCGCGCGCGCGCCGCGATGAACGTCGGCATCGAAACACTGGGCACCTCGCCACAATCGGTCATCGGACGCGACCTCCAGCAAATCCTGCACGGCGGCGACCCGCGCTGGGCAACACCCACGCGCAAGGACATTGACGCGCTGACGCCCAAATCCTTCCGCAAACTGTGGGAACCGATCCTGAAATCAGGCCCTGTCGAAGTGCTGATCTTTGGCGACATTGATCCGGAGAAAGCCATTGCCAGCGCCGCCGCGACATTCGGGGCCATGGCGCCGCGCCGCGCCGAACGCCCGCGCTCACCAAAGTCAAAAAGCGTTCAGCCGAACAGCACACCGCTGATCCGCACGCATCGCGGATCGGCGGATCAGGCCGCTGCCGTGCTGGCATGGCCGACGGCGGGCGGGCTCGACGATATTGCCGAAAGCCGTCGCCTCGACATACTAGCGCAAATTTTCAGCGACCGACTGTTCGATCAATTGCGCGAAGCCGAAGGGGCGAGCTACAGCCCCAATGTCTCGAGCCAGTGGCCCGTCGGCATGGCGTCGGGCGGCAACATTGTAGTGTCATCGCAATTGCGGCCCGAGACCGTGGACAAGTTTTTTACGATTGCCCGCGCCGTTGCTGCGGATTTCGTGGCCAAGCCCGTCAGTGCCGATGAGCTTGCCCGCGCCGTCAACCCGATGCGCCAGCTGATCGCGCGCGCGTCGAGCGGCAATACGTTCTGGATGTCACAGCTTGGCGGCGCGAGCACCGACCCGCGCCGGTTGGCGGCACTCCGCTCGCTGCCGTCCGATTATGCGCGGATTACACCGGCGGATTTGCAGGCCACGGCAAAGCGCTGGCTCATCCCCGGCAAGAGCTTTTCGATGGTGGTGTTGCCGGAGAAGAAATAGCACGTCCCAACACACGCCGTTCGCCCTGAGCCTGTCGAAGGGCTGTCCTTTTTTAAGAAACAATGGCTCCAAAGAAAGACAGGGCTTCGACAGGCTCAGCCTGAACGGTTCTGGTTAAAGGACATACTTACTTAAGTCGGTATTCCGCGCCACGCTCGCCAATTGCGCGTCGACATAAGCCGCATCGACGGTCAGCGTCGATCCCTGCCGGTCTTCGGCATTGAAACTTATGTCCTCGAGCAGCTTTTCCATAACCGTGGAGAGCCGTCGCGCGCCGATGTTTTCGAGGCTGGCATTTACCTCGGCAGCGATGTGCGCAATCGCGGCGATGCCATCATCGGTAAAGCTGATCGTCACGCCTTCGGTCCCGAGCAGCGCCTGATACTGGTCCGCCAGCGACGCCCGCGTGTCCTTCAGAATGCGGACGAAATCTTCCTCGGTCAGTGCTTTCAGCTCGACACGGATCGGCAAGCGGCCCTGCAATTCGGGGAGCAAGTCGCTGGGTTTCGCGACATGAAACGCGCCCGACGCAATGAACAGGATGTGGTCGGTTTTCATCGGGCCATATTTGGTCGCGACTGTCGTGCCTTCGATCAGCGGGAGCAAGTCACGCTGGACGCCTTCACGGCTCACCGAACCGCCGCGCACATCGCTGACGGCGATCTTGTCGATCTCGTCAAGGAAAACGATGCCATTGGCTTCGGCGTCGGCGAGCGCCACGCGGCTCAACTCTTCCTGATCAAGGCGCTTGTCGGCTTCTTCCTCGACCAGTTTGGACCAGGCAGCGGGCACCGTCATTTTGCGGCGCTTGAGCTGAGTGCCGCCCAGCTTGCCCATCATTTCGGACAGGTTGATCATTCCGACATTGCCGCCGCCGGGGATTTCAAACGGCATTTGCGGCGCGGCTTCGAGTTCGATTTCGATCTCGGTTTCGGCCAGATGGCCATCGTGGAAGCGCTGGCGGAACGCGGCGCGCGTGGCTTCGGAAGCGCCCTTGCCGGTCAGTGCATCGAGCAGGCGGCCCATGGCAGCGTCTTCGGCCTTGTCGATGACGGCGACGCGGCGGCGCTCCTTTTCGAGGCGGATCGCTTCTTCGACCAAGTCGCGGGCGATCTGTTCGACGTCGCGCCCGACATAGCCGACTTCGGTGAACTTGGTCGCTTCGACCTTGACGAACGGCGCATCGGCGAGCTTGGCCAGACGCCGCGAAATCTCGGTCTTCCCGCACCCCGTCGGCCCGATCATCAGGATATTCTTCGGCGACACCTCGTCGCGAAGATCGAGCGGCAATTGCTGACGCCGCCAGCGATTGCGCAGAGCGACGGCAACCGCGCGCTTGGCATCGGTCTGGCCGACGATGTGCGCGTCGAGCGCGGCAACAATGGCTTTGGGGGTGAGTTGGTCGTTCATTCAAATGTCCAGATGAGAGAACCCGCAGTCCTGAGCTTGTCGAAGGACGGTTCGCGTTAACCGTGCTTCGACAAGCTCAGCACTACGGTGTTAGGGGGCAGCCTGATCAATGACCTCAACTGTCAGCCGGTCATTGGTATAAACACAAATCTCCGCGGCAATCGCCATGGCCTTGCGCGCCAAAGTCTCGGCATCGGGCTCATAATCGGCCAGCGCTTTCGCCGCCGCCAGCGCATAATTGCCGCCCGACCCAATCGCCGCGATCCCCGCTTCGGGTTCAAGCACATCTCCGTTGCCGGTCAGGATCAGCGTCACATCCTTGTCGGCGACGATCATCATCGCTTCAAGATTGCGGAGATATTTGTCGGTGCGCCAGTCCTTGGCAAGCTCGACCGCGGCGCGCATCAGCTGGCCGTTATGCGCTTCGAGCTTTTTTTCGAGCCGCTCGAACAGCGTGAACGCATCGGCCGTTGCGCCGGCAAAACCGGTGATGACAGAACCGTCGTGAAGGCGGCGGACTTTCTTCGCATTGGGTTTCATGACCGTTTGGCCCATTGAAACCTGGCCGTCGCCGGCGATGACGACTTTCCCTGATTTGCGGACCGAGACGATGGTGGTGCCATGCCAGACCGGCATGGAAGACGTGCGTTCATTCATGGCAGCTAATTGGGAACCGCCACCGCTGATTGCAACATCATTGCCGCAATCATTGCTTTGCCAACGCCTCGACTTTGCGCAGATCGACCGAGGCGACGGCCGATTTGAGTTCCTGTATTGACGACACATTTCCCTCAGCCTGGACCATGATCCGGTCGCCAACCAGCGTTCCATATTCGCCGCGCTTTTCGGCGGTGTCGAACTTTTCGGTGGTCATCCGGCCATCGACTTTGCCGATTTTTTCATACGACGTGCCGTTCTGCTTCGACGATTGAATGTTGAGCGCGCTGCCCATCGCGGCAAGTCCGCCCATGGCGCCAAGGTCGGTTACGGTCAGCGTGATCCCACTATCGCCGCCTGTGTAGCGCGCTTCGGCTTGCGATCCGCCGACGCCTGCGGCCCCCATTGACGAACTTTCGATGCTTGTGCGCCTCCAGTCGCCGAGCGAGGCAGGGAGCAGCGCTTGCAAGACATCGCGCGCGATGGCGGGTTTGCCTTCGCCGTTTTGCATCTTGGTCGCGGCTTCCTCGAGTTTCTTGCCTGCTTTTTCGAGCTCGCCCATGTTGACCGTGCCGCCGCCGGGGACGGTCATCGTGCCGCCCGCCGCGATGCCCGGCAGGCCGCTCGCGCCGAACATCCGGCCCGATGCCATAGTGGCAATACTGCCCATCACCAATGAGATGACGATCATGATGACGACCACGACGACGATATAGCCCGTTGCCTTTTCAGGGGGTGATTTCATCAGGAGAGGCAGGCCTAGGAAGATCAGGTAAAAGGAATAGAGGCCCAATAGTCCGAGGAACCCGAGCATCGGAATAATCCCAAAAATGCCCGCAATCCACGCCGCCGTCGCGCCGAATGCCGCGACTTTGAACGCCGCCACTTTATTCTTCGTGCCGCCGAACGATGGGGCGAGGCCGTCAATCACGAGCGCCAGCAGGTAAACGCCGATCAGCGTCAGGATATAGGACATGATCGACGACGACAGCGCGCCCATGATCGTCGGTTTGAAGCTGAACCCGAACGCACCATAACCGAAGACAGTGCCGCCGATGAACTGTGCGACCGGTCCGATTGCGGCGAGCGGAAGCACCCAGCTGCGATAGATGTCGCCGATGCCTTCGGGCGAGGCCGCGATCTTTGGCCATTCGTCTTTGGGCGTGAGGATCAGCGCCTTGGCGCGATTGAGAAGGCTCGCCGCTTGTGGG
>JAYUQI010000071.1:0-4546 GCA_043756805.1 Sphingomonas sp. | reverse complement strand
GGCGCGAAGAAGCGGCATTGGTTCAGACGGTGCTGGCTGAACTGGTCATTACAGCTGAACGCCAAAGCGATGAGCGGTTGCTCGGTGATATCCGCGCGCTCAGTTTGCGAATGGGCGAAAGCGAGGCCGTGGCGTTCCTGAAGCGCGCGGCACGGGCAGCTGAAGCGCTTGAGGTCTTGGGATCGGGCATCGGCCCCGCCGTGCGCCGGGCCATGGATGTGCCATCGGAATATGATCCAAATGACATCGCCGAGGCCTGCACCGATGGCGCGTTTGACCGCGTGGGGTTGCTCGACCTGGCGCGGATGCAGGTCGATTGGGGAACCAGAACCGGCGAAGCGGCCGCAGACAAGATTTCCGAATGGTTGCTAGGGTCGCCCGAAGCACGCGCGCGCGAATTGCCGCAGCTGGCGTTGGTGTGGAAAACCCAGGCAGGGGATTTCCGCAAAAACGGACCGAAAGACCCGGGCTTTCCTGCGCTCATTGAACGGCTCGATGCCTGGTGCAGCGAATTGACCGATCTTGCGGCGCGGGCCGAGCTTGCGGCAGACGTGACAGCGGCGTTGAGCGCAGGGCAGCGTTATGCGCGGGCCTATGCCGAGGCGAAGCGGATGCGCGGGCTCGTGGACTTTGATGACCAGATACAGCTGACGCGGAAACTTCTCGTCGAGCCGGGGATGGGCGACTGGATTCGCTATAAACTCGATCAGGCGACCGATCACATTCTTGTCGATGAATCGCAGGATACGAACCGCGCACAGTGGGACATCATCGAAGCGCTGGCGGAGGAATTCTGGGCTGGTGACGGCGCGAAAGGTGACAAACTGCGCACGATCTTTGCCGTGGGTGATTACAAGCAGGCAATCTACGGGTTCCAGGGGACCGACCCGCAGCATTACAAATATGCTGGGCTTCAGTTCGAGCTGAAGGCGCTGAATGCCGGCCAGACGCTGCACACGCTGTCGCTGAACCAGTCGTTCCGGTCCTCGCCACCGGTGCTCGATGTGGTCGATCAGCTTCTCGATTCATTGGGCGCTGACGCACTGGGGCTCGAAACGGCGTCACCTCCCCATGCCAGTTTCAACGGCGGCTCAGGCGAGGTTCTTCTCCTGCCGCCCGTCACTGCCGAGAATGATGCCGAAGAAGACGGCGAAGAGGGCTGGATACCAAGTGCCACACGTGACCTTGCGACCAAGCTCGCCAAGCAGGTGAAGGCGTGGCTTGCTGCGCCCCTGTGGCTGGCGGGAAAGAACCGCGCGCTGACGCCGGGCGATGTGATGATCCTTGTCCGGAAACGGAGCGACATTGCTGCTTTGCTGGTTGCGCGTTTGCATGAAGAAGGTGTGCCGGTCGCGGGTATCGACCGGCTGCAGCTGAAGGCGCCGCTGGCCGTTCAGGATTTGCTCGCTGCGATGCGCTTTGCCGCGCAGCCGCAGGATGATTTGAACCTTGCCGCGCTGCTCGTCTCGCCATTGATATCATGGTCGCAGGATGATCTGTTTGCGGTGGCCCACGGGCGCGCGGGCACCTTGTGGAATGCCGTTCCGGCGGGCGATGCTCGAGATGTCTTGGGTGCCATGCTGAATGCAGCGGACAACATCACGCCTTATGCATTTTTTGAGAACATATTGTCGGGCGCATTGCAGGGACGCAAGAAACTGCTCGCGCGGCTGGGCGAAGAAGCGCGCGATTCAATCGATGAATTACTCAGTGCAGCGTTGCAGTTCGAGCGTGAGGGCGTGGCGTCGCTTCAGCAGTTTCTCGACTGGTTTGACCGTGGGGAAGGTGAAATTGTCCGCGATTCTGGCGCTGCCGGTAATGCCGTACGCGTGATGACGGTGCACGGGGCGAAGGGATTGCAGGCACCGCTCGTGATCCTTGCCGATGCCTGCGCGGATCCTGACAAGGCGCTCGAGCGTAACTTCAAATGGACCATTGACGGCGTGGTCGAAAACCTCCCGCTGTTCCGCCCGCGTGGGGCTGAACGTGCGCTGGTGGGATCGCTGCAATCCTCGATGGACGAGGCCGACGACAAAGCGCGCAAGGAGCATTGGCGGCTGCTTTATGTGGCGATGACACGCGCCGAGGAGCGGCTCGTGATCGCGGGGTCACTCGGCCCGAGGGCGAAGGGTGTTGTTCCGGGCGAGAGCTGGCACGCGGCGGTCGAGCGGGCGATGATGCGCCTCGATGTCGTCAAAACCGACGATGCGCATTGGGGCGAAGTGTTGCGATACGGGCAGTCTCTCCGCGTCTCCGCGTCTCCGCGTGAAACAGACAGCGCCGGGTTCACGCGGAGTCGCGGAGACGCGGAGGGACGGCGCTTGGCTGTGCCTGACTGGCTCAACAAACCTGCGCCGCAAGAAGCCCGCCCGCCTAGACCGCTCGCGCCGTCGTCAATCGGGCAGGATGATGTTGCCAATCCACCGCCGAGTGCTGCGATGGCGGCGGCTGCCGAGCGGGGTCGGGCATTGCATGCGTTGTTTGAGCGGTTGCCGGTGCTGGCAGTGGCGGATCGGCGAGCGGCTGGTCTAAGGTGGCTGGCGGCGGCGGGAGCAGATGCGGCGCTCGTTGACGACGCGTTGCGCGTGATCGATGATCCACAGTTTGCCGGTATTTTCGCGCCCGATGCGCTCGCCGAGGCGCCGGTAGCGGGGGTCGTTAACGGTGTGGTCATTGCCGGAACCGTGGATCGGCTGCTGGTCACGGATACACATGTCGAGATTGTCGATTTCAAGACTGCGCGGCGGGTGCCTGCGTCGGTCGAGGCGATTCCGCTTCCGCATTTGCGGCAAATGGCGGCCTATGCCGCTGTGCTTCAGCGAATATTTCCTGATCACGACGTGCGGGCCTCGTTGCTCTATAGCGAGGGGCCAGTGCTGCACCGCTTGCCACCGCCGCTGCTTGATCTGCACAAGCCCAGCTTTGCAGGCGCGCAGGACAATTTGATCGCCGCCGGTTGAGTGCAGACGAAGGGCGTCCTAGATAGATCGGCAACAAGGAGTTTCCCACATGGCCACAATCGCGATCACTGACAGCAGCTTTGCCACCGACGTTCTCGAAGCGAGCGGTCCCGTGCTCGTCGATTTCTGGGCCGAATGGTGCGGACCGTGCAAGATGATCGGGCCGAGCCTCGAGGAAATTTCGGACGAACTGGGCGCACAAGTGACAATTGCCAAGCTCAACATCGACGACAATCCCGACGCGCCGAGTAAATATGGCGTGCGCGGGATTCCGACAATGATCCTGTTCAAGGATGGCAAGCCCGCCGCGACGAAGGTCGGTGCAGCGCCGAAGTCGCAATTGAAGGGCTGGCTCGAGGGCGAGCTTGGCGGGTCAGCAGCTGCAAGCGCAGCCTAGCTCCGGTAATCCGCATTGATGCTGATATACCCATGCGTCAGGTCGCAGGTCCAGACAGTCGCGCGGCCGTTGCCCAATCCTAAGTCCACGCCGATGTCGATTTCGTTGCCTTTGAGATGCGCGGTTACGGGCGCTTCGTCATAGCTTTCGACGACGAGGCCGTCGGCGGCGACTTGCACTCCGCCAAAGCTGATTGACAGCGTATCGCGGTCGGCGGGTTCGCCGGCTTTGCCGACCGCCATGACGACGCGGCCCCAATTGGCGTCTTCGCCCGCGATGGCGGTTTTGACGAGCGGCGAATTGGCGATGCTCATCGCGATGCGGTGCGCGCTTTTGTCCGATTCTGCGCCCGCGACGGCGATGGTGATGAACTTGGTCGCACCTTCGCCGTCGCGGATCACGAGCTGGGCGAGCTGGCGACAGAGATCGGTCAGCGCGGCTTGGAAGGCGTCGGCGCCAGGCTCGTCATAACCGGTCAGCGGGTTATCGGTGCCGGTGGCGAAGGCGAGAACGGTGTCGCTGGTCGAGGTGTCGCTGTCGACAGTGATGCAGTTGAACGTGGCGCGGTTGGCTTCTGACAGTGCTGTCTGAAGAAACGCGGGCGCGACGGCGGCGTCGGTGAAGATGAAGCCGAGCATCGTCGCCATGTCGGGCGCGATCATGCCGCTGCCCTTGACGATGCCGACCAACGTGACGGGATTACCCCCGACGATGGCTTGCGTCTGCGCGGCCTTTGGGAAGGTGTCAGTGGTACCGATGGTGTTGGTCGCGTCCTCCCATGAACAGGGCGCGGCGGCGAAGGCAGCGGTCAGGCCTGCTTCGGCCTTGTCGATGGGGAGCGGCACGCCGATGACGCCGGTCGAAGCGACGAACACGTTCGAGGGCTGGCACGACAAATGGCTGGCCACGCGCGCGGCGATGGCCTCGACGGCTTCGCGCCCGCGTTGGCCCGTAAACGCATTGGCATTGCCCGCATTGACGACGAGCGCGCGGGCATGACCCAGCGTGAGCGCGGCGCGGCACCACTCGACTTCGGGCGACGGGCATTTGCTATTCGTGGTCACGCCTGCGACGCTCGTGCCGGGTGCGAGTTCGACAAAGGTGAGGTCACAGCGGCCCCAGTCCTTGTAGCCCGCGCGAGCGATGCGCGGCGTAACGCCGGTGATTG
This sequence comes from Sphingomonas sp., assembly GCA_043756805.1. Lineage (GTDB taxonomy): Bacteria > Pseudomonadota > Alphaproteobacteria > Sphingomonadales > Sphingomonadaceae > Sphingomonas_O. The sequence continues at coordinate 21 of JAYUQI010000071.1, read as the reverse complement.
CGGCTAGGGTGGGGAAGGGGG
>JAYUQI010000070.1:0-4560 GCA_043756805.1 Sphingomonas sp. | reverse complement strand
CGATTTTCGCGTGGCTCTGGGTCTGGCTTGGGAAGCGCGGCAAGGAGCCGTCGGCGCCCGCCAAGTTCGGCCTTGCGCTTTTTCAGGTCGGCCTGTCGTTCCTTGTGTTCGTTTGGGGCGCACAGTCTGTCGGCATGGGTATCGCCACGCCGGTGCTGTTTGTGTTCCTGATCTACTTTTTGCAGACGACCGGCGAGCTTTGCCTGTCACCTGTCGGTCTCAGCGCGATGAACCGGCTTGCGCCTAAACATCTCGCCAGCCTGATCATGGGGGCATGGTTCTACATGACGGCCGTTGGCAATTTCGTGGCGGGTAAAATCGGCGAGGCGACCGGCGGCGAGGGCGGCGAAATGACCAAAGAGGGCACGCTGGCCATTTATTCGACCATCGGCTGGTGGACCATCGGAATCGCAGTGGCGGTGCTTGCGGTATCCCCCGTCATCAAGAAATTGATGCATCTCGATACGCTGCAAGACGACATGGTGGAGGCGAAGTAATGCGGTTTGTGATGGTGGTCGGCCTGTTACTGGCCGGTTGTGCACCGAAGGTTGCAACCGGGTCTGGAAAACCGGCACCCGTCAAATGGAACGCTGACCCGTTTCCGTCGACCTACAAAGCCTATCCCGGCGTGCCCACGCTGATCCGCAATGTGACCATTTATGATGGCGAAGGCGGCAGGATTGACAATGGCACTGTCCTGTTCGCCGACGGCAAGGTCAAATCGGTCGGCGGTGCAATGGCGGACAGCGATGTGCCTTCCGGTGCCACAGTTATCGATGGCACCGGTAAATGGGTAACGCCCGGCATCATCGACATCCATTCGCACCTTGGCGATTATCCCAGCCCGCAAGTTGCCGCACATTCAGACGGTAATGAGGCCACCGGTCCTGTCCGCGCCGAAGTCTGGGCCGAACATAGTGTCTGGCCGCAGGATCCGGGGTTCAGCCGTGCGCTTGTCAACGGCGGGATCACCTCGCTTCAGATCCTCCCAGGATCAGCTAACTTGTTTGGTGGTCGCTCGGTTGTGCTCAAAAATGTCTATGCCCGCACGATGCAGGGCATGAAGTTCCCCGGCGCGCCTTATGGCCTGAAAATGGCGTGTGGCGAAAACCCCAAGCGCGTTTACGGCAGCCGCAATCAGCCGCCGGCCACGCGCATGGGCAATGTCGCGGTCAATCGTGCAACATGGGCAAAGGCCGTCGAATATAAGCGTAAGCTCGATAAAGGCGGCGATATTACGCGCGATATCGCGATGGACACGCTGGCGGGGGTGCTGGCGGGCGATATTCTTGTCCAGAACCATTGCTACCGTGCCGATGAAATGGCCATCGTCATCGATATGGCCAAGGAATTCGGCTATAAAGTCAGCACGTTCCACCATGCGGTCGAAAGCTACAAGATCGCCGATTTGCTCAAAGCGAACGGCATCTGTTCGGCGATGTGGTCCGACTGGTGGGGGTTCAAGATGGAATCCTATGACGCGATCAACGAAAATATTCCGCTGGTCCACAATGCGGGTGCCTGCGCGATTGTCCATTCGGATGATGCAAACGGCATCCAGCGGCTCAATCAGGAAGCGGCCAAGGCACTTGCTGACGGCCGCCGTATCGGTATCAATGTGCCCGATGAACTGGCGTGGACCTGGCTCAGCTATAATCCCGCTAAGGCAATGGGGATCGCTGACAAGACGGGCAGCCTGAAGCCTGGCAAGATGGCTGATGTCGTGTTGTGGAATGGCAATCCTTTCAGTGTGTACACACGGCCCGAGCGGGTCTGGATCGACGGGGCGATGATGTATGACGCGAATGATCCTAAACGACGCCCGGTCAGCGATTTCGAGCTGGGCCAGACCGGCGAAGGGGATGTGAAGTGAGCGCGGTCATCACTCAAATCCGCTTCCCGGCGCTTGTCGAAGGGCTGTCCTTCTTGGGTGCTTTGGCGAAGACGAAGGGCAGGGCTTCGACAAGCTCAGCCATACGGTGGTTGGCTTGCTTGTCTTTTGTTCTAACTACTCCCGCAAACGCTGAAACCGTTGCCATCACTGGTGGCATGGTTGCAATTGGCGATGGGACGGCACCTGCTCAGGGAACAGTCGTCATTCGTGATGGCCGTATCGTTGCCGCGGGCAGCAATGTGGCCGTGCCTGCGGGCGCGCGCACTGTCGACGCCACCGGCAAATGGGTTTCGACCGGCATTGTCGCGGGCTTCTCGCGGCTTGGCCTTGTCGGCGTCGACGCCGTTGATGAAACCAATTACACCGGCGCCGGCAAGTCGGTGTTCAGCGCGTCGATCGACGTGGCATCCGCCATCAACCCGCGCGTCCCCGCGATTGCGGTCAGCCGTGCGGCGGGCGTCACCCGCGCGATTGTTGCGCCCGATGGCGGTAGCACGATGTTTGTCGGCGAAGGTGCTGTGATCGACACCGGTAACGATACTGATGCCGTGACCAAAGCACGCGCGTTCCAGTTCGTCGAATTCGGCGAAGCCGGGGCCGGGCGGTCGGGCGGCAGCCGCGTCGCGTCGCAGGCTTTTTTCCGCAACGCGCTCGACGAAGCGCGCGACTATGCGCGCAATCCCGCCGCTTATGATGGGCGCAGCAAGGATTCGATCCTGATGCGCCGCGATGTGGCCGCACTCGTGCCAGTGATGCAGGGCAAGATGCCGCTCTACATTCACGTCGAAAGCGGGCCGGATATTCTCCAGATGCTCGCGCTCAAGAAGGATTATCCGGCGTTGCGGCTGGTCCTCGTCGGTGTTGCAGAGGGCTGGACGGTCGCGCGGCAGATCGCGGCAGCGGGCGTCCCGGTCATTGCCTCCGCGCTCAACGATCTGCCCGCCTCGTTCGAGCAACTGGCCGCAACCCAGTCCAATGTCGGGCGGATGAAAGCGGCGGGCGTGATGCTGGCCATCGGCATGATCGACGATAACGATACGCGACAGGCACAGCAAACGCCGCAGATGGCAGGCAATCTTGTCGCGCTAACCCGTGTGCCGGGCGCAACAGGGCTCAGCTGGGCCGATGCTTTTGCTGCGATCACGTCGAAACCTGCCGAAATTGCCGGGCTTGGGGATCAGATTGGCTCGCTCCGTCCCGGACGTCGCGCTGATGTCGTCATCTGGTCGGGTGATCCGCTTGAACTAACCACTGCGGTCGAAAAAGTCTGGATCGACGGCGTCGAACAGGATCTGACAACACGGCAAACGCGGCTGCGCGACCGCTATCTGAAAGCAGGCGAGGGCGCATTGCCCAAGGCGTACGAGCGGTAGACTATTCCAGGGAGGGGAGAAGGAGAAACAGATGCTGAATCTCACACTCGCGCTCACCGCTTTTGTTGGCACGCATTTCCTGATGTCGCATCCGCTGCGTGCGCCAATGGCGTCGCGCCTCGGCACTGCCGGTTTTCAGATTGTCTATTCGCTTGTCTCGTTCGCAACGCTGGGCTGGGCGGTTTATGCCTTTCGCGAAGCCCCGCTGGGGATGCCCCTCTGGATTGCGGGTGACGGCCTGAACATCTTGGCCACGGCCATCATGTTTGTCGCTAGTGTGCTGCTCGCCGGATCATTCATCGGCAATCCCGCGCTGCCCCAGCCCGGCGCAAACAAACTGGCGCAGCAACCCGCGCGCGGCGTCTTTGCCATCACCCGCCACCCGATGATGTGGTCGTTCGCGTTCTGGAGCCTCGCGCATGTGCTGGTCAGCCCGCGTCCGGCGGTGCTCATCCTGTCAGGTTTCATCGCACTGCTCGCGATCGGCGGCGCGGCGGGGCAGGACATCAAGAAAGTAAAGCTGATGGGTGACAGCTGGCAGCAGTGGGCAGCAAAGACGACGTTCGTGCCTTTCTCGAAAGGCTGGGCGTGGCCGGGGCGCACGGCACTCGTCGGCGGCACGCTGATCTGGCTCGCTGCGACATGGGCGCATCCGTTGCTCGGCGCGCCAACGGCCGGTATCTGGACCTGGCTGGGCTAAAGCCGGACCATCTTCATGCCTCGTTCGGCGTAACGCGGTCCCGCTGTTCCCCCGCGCGGCGAGACTGCATCGAGAGCAGCAATATCTTCTGCGCTGAGAGCAACATCGACCGAGGCGACGCTGTCCTCCATCGTAACACGGCGCTTGGTGCCGGGGATCGGCACAATATCGTCCCCCTGCGCCAGCAACCATGCGAGGGCAATCTGCGCCTTGGACACGCCATGTGAATCGGCAACGGTGCCGAGGGCATCTACCACTTTCAGATTCTGGGGCAGGTTTTCAGACGAATAGCGTGGGTCGTTGCGACGCCAGTCGTCAGCGGGCAACTCGTCGAGGCTGCGGATTGTGCCTGCCAGAAACCCACGCCCCAGCGGCGAATAGGGAACGAAGCCAATGCCGTTGTCGCGGCATGCTTGAAGGATGCCGTCCTCGACATCGCGTTCCCACAGTGAATATTCGGATTGGAGTGCCGCAATCGGATGCACGGCGGCGGCGCGGCGGATGGTCTCAGGGGCTGCTTCGGACAATGCGATGTGGCGGATTTTCCCTTCTTTTACGAGGTCGGCCATGCCACCGATTGTATCCTCGATCGG
>JAYUQI010000069.1:0-13208 GCA_043756805.1 Sphingomonas sp. | reverse complement strand
TCAAAAGTGCGGCTTGATCTTCGGGCCGTGACTGCGCTGACCGATGCGGCAGACCCCTGTCTTGCGATGGGCGGCCAAGTTGGCAGCCAGATCAAGGTCAAGGTCGGGTCGACATGGCTGATGGCGAATTTGCGCACACTCAAAGTCGATGAAACGCGCGAAGGCTCAGCAATTGGCTTCATCGATTTTCTTGGCGAAGGCGATGAAGAGCGCCTGACCGGCAAGGTTTACAATTTCCGGCGCGGGGTGACGCGCTACCCCTCGCCCGGCGCATCGGCATTTCCGGTGACATCTGCCGATATGAAACAAATGTATGCCGCCGATGATCGGCCGCATATCGAAGTGGGCAACGTCTATCCGACCAAGGATATCCGTGGTGCGCTGTTCATCGATGCGATGCTTGGCAAGCACTTCGCTCTGTTGGGATCGACCGGCACGGGTAAGTCGACGAGTGCCGCGCTGATCCTGCACAAGATCTGCGAAATGGCGCCGCAGGGCCATATCGTGATGATCGATCCGCACGGCGAATATTCGGCAGCCTTCAAAACCAACGGTGCGCTGTTCGACGTGTCGAACCTGCAAATGCCCTATTGGCTGATGAATTTCGAGGAACATTGCGAAGTGTTCCTGACGACGAACGGCAATGAGCGCCAGACCGACGCCGACATCCTGTCAAAATGTCTGCTTGCTGCCCGTGCCAAAAGCCGTGCCGCAGAAGGCATTTCAAAGCTGACGGTCGACTCGCCGATCCCGTATCTGCTCAGCGATCTGACGGCTGTCCTCACGACCGAGATGGGCCAGCTCGGCAAGGCAACCGACAACGCGCCCTACATGCGCGTGAAAACCAAGATCGACGAGATCAAGGCCGATCCGCGGTACAGCTTCATGTTTTCGGGGATGCTTGTCGCTGACAATATGGCCAACTTTCTGGGACGCATTTTCCGTTTGCCGGTGGACGGCAAGCCGATTTCGATCATCGACGTGTCGGGCGTGCCGTCGGACATTACCTCGGTTGTCGTTGCCGTCCTTGCGCGGATGGTTTTCGACTATGCCATCTGGTCGCGCAACGAACCGCAACGCCCGATCCTGCTCGTCTGCGAAGAAGCGCACCGTTATGTGCCCAACGAACGCAACGCGCACAACAGTTCGGTCGGCAAAATCCTCGGCCGCATTGCCAAGGAAGGCCGCAAATATGGCGTGTCACTCGGCCTGATCACGCAGCGCCCGTCCGACCTGGCCGAAGGCGTGTTGTCGCAGTGTGGCACGATCATCGCGATGCGCCTGAACAACGACCGCGATCAGGCATTTGTCAAAGCGGCGATGCCCGAAGGGGCGCGCGGTTTTCTTGATACGATCCCCGCGCTGCGCAACCGCGAGGCCATCATCTGCGGCGAGGGCGTGTCAATCCCGATCCGTGTCGCGTTTGACAGTCTCGACGAGAACAAGCGGCCAGCTTCGAGCGATCCCCTCTTTTCCGCGCTATGGAAAGAAACCGGTGGCGAGGAAGAGATTGTTCAGCGCGTCATCAAGAAATGGCGTTCGCAAGGGCGTTAAGCTTCGATTAGAGGGGCGGGATGGCCGACCAGAGCGCCCCGTCAGCGAACCCCGTGCGGCCCACGTCCGCCGTCAGCACCGGCGTCGGGCTGGCGGGGCTGGCCGGGCTGCTGGCGTGGTTTGCGATCGCGCGCAGCTTTGGCATGTCGGGCCCTTATTCGGCGCTGACCAATGTCGTCGCGTGCGGGCTGCCGATGGTGCTGTGGTCGCTTATTGTCGACAAAGTCCACCGCAATCCCTCGACGGGGATCGATTGGGACCGCCCCCTGCCGCCGCGCGCCGAAACGCTTGACATCAGCCTGACCAAATTGGCCGGACTGTGGGCGACTTGGGCGATCATCGGCTGTCTTTACGCGCTGTCCCGGTTCTACTGGGTCGGCAATTATGTTTTTGCCATGCGATGTTTCACGGTCGCCGCGCCGTTTTTGCTGGTGGCATCGCCATTCTACGTGATCTGGCTCGATCGCCGCCTGAAGCATCCCAAGGACGGGGCATGGGCGTTCGGCAGCTGGCTGATGGGACAGGGTGCCGCCGATCGCCATGCCATCGCCGACCATTTCCGCAGCTGGGCGGTGAAGGGCTTTTTCCTCGCCTTCATGATCTCGATTGTGCCCGGCGGGTTTTACGATGTCGTGTCGCGTCCGTGGGCCGAAATCACGGCGGGGCCCGTGCCGCTCGCCAATTACCTGATCTCATTTATGTTCGTTGTCGATGTCGCGCTCGCCACGGTTGGCTATATGCTCACGATGAAGCCGTTGGATGCGCATATCCGTTCGGCGACGCCCTATGCCGAGGGGTGGGTTGCCGCTTTGATCTGCTATCCGCCGTTTATCCTGATGGGGAACGGCGGGCCGCTCGATTACCATCCTGGCACGATGGGTGATCAAAGCTGGGCCTATTGGCTCGGCGATTATCAGGGGCTGTTGTGGATCTGGGGCGGTGTGCTCGTGCTGCTCACGGCAATCTATGCCTGGGCCACTGTCGCGTTCGGCTTGCGCTTTTCCAACCTGACGCATCGCGGCATCCTGACGCACGGCCCTTATGCTGTTGCCAAACACCCTGCCTATCTATCGAAGAACGCATTCTGGTGGCTGTCGACGCTGCCATTTCTGGTCACGACGGGTAGTTTGGTCGATGCCGTGCGCAATACCGCGATTCTGGGGCTTGTGAGCGGCGTTTACTGGTGGCGCGCGAAGACCGAGGAGAAGCATCTTGGCAATGATCAGGCCTATCGCGATTATGCGGCCTGGATGAAGACGCGCTGGTCCAGAGCCTAGATTTGACCGAGCCTCTCCTTGATCGTGATCAAGTCGTCAACAAACCGGTCGTATTCAAGCGCAGCGGCATTGCGGTCTTCAATGCGCAGCAGATAGCTCGGATGTATCGTCACCCACGCCTCGCTGCCGTCAGCTAATGCCAGTGGCTGGCCGCGTGATTTTCCGATTGTCATCACTTTGCCGAACAGGCTTCGCGCTGCGGTGGCGCCGAGAGCGACCGTCAACTTGGGGCGGATGATCGCGCGTTCCTGATCGATCCACCAGCGGCAGGCCTCGATTTCGCCCGCACCCGGCTTGGCATGAATGCGGCGCGTGCCGCGTGCCTCGAATTTGAAATGCTTGACGGCATTGGTCACGTAAGCGCGTGTTCGGTCAATACCGGCATCGGCGAGCGCTTTGTCAAACATCTGTCCGGCGGGGCCGACGAACGGGTGACCCGCCACATCTTCCTGATCGCCGGGCTGTTCGCCGACGAACATCAGCGCGGCGTCAACCGGCCCCTCACCGAACACCATTTGCGTGGCGGGTTGCCACAGCGGACAGCGGGTGCAGCCAATGGCTTCGCTGCGCAGTGCGTCCCATGCGGCGGGACCGCCCTCCCCTGTCGCGCGGCGTTCGATCATTCCTGATTCGCGCGCTTGGGCGCTGGCGATCAAGGCCGGAATGAGCGCGGTCTCGGGCATGTTTTTCCAGTATTTCTTGGGCATCTCGCTCATCATCGCACCGATCTTGACGCGCGCCGGGTTGAATGTGCTGGCGTAATAGGTCTTCCAGACCTCTTCGACCGGGTCGCCGTCGGGCGCATCGCTTTTTTCGGCGCCCGGCGCTTCGGTCAGCGTTTCGCCATCCCAATGGATCGACAGCGCCGGGGTCAGGATCGACCAGTGCATCGAGGCAAAGCGGCGGACGAAGAACCCGGCGTTGGCGCGAACGATATGATGATCGGGCTCGAACCAGGCGACATAACGCGTGTCGATTTCGCGGAAGCGGACAAACGCACGCATTTTGTGGACGTCGCGGCGGATGGCTTTGGCAAGATCGTCGATCCGGCGGACAAGCGGATCGGCATGATCGGTGATCAGCGCTCGCTGCGTCTGAAGCCGCCACAGCAGCGTGTAGAGCAAAGCAAAGCGTTCGGGCGCGCTGTGGCAAATCGCGCTTTTCGCAAGATCGATAAACGCGCGCGGCACCGGAATATTGCCCGTCGTTTCCGGCAATGGGTCGGCAGTGGCGAACAGATCATTGGCGCGACCGGTTTGCCAGATGACCTGATCGGGCGGGGTTTTCAGCAGGATCAGCGCGCGGGCGGCATCGCGCCACGCGTCGAAATCATCGGGCTGGGGCAGCGTGACGGTCCGCATCACATGCTCAAGCCGCGAACAGCTCCAGCTGTTCTACTTTCGGGGCAACGAGAGCGCGCAAATCTGCTTTGTCACTGAGGGCAACCGGCCGCCAGTCTTCGGTGATGATGAAGGGCCGCAGTTTTGCGATCGAAACCGTCAAGCGCGCGACATCGGCGAGCGACAACCGTCGCCAGCGCCGCGACGTCAGGATCCGCCCAACCGCGCGGACGCCGAGACCGGGAACGCGGAGCAGCATTTCCTTGGGCGCGCGATTGACGTCGACCGGAAAACTCGCGCGAAACTTGAGTGCCCAGGCCAGTTTCGGATCGATGTCGAGCGGCAGCATCCCGTTATCCGTGGCGCTCATGACTTCGGCAGGCGCAAAACCATAAAAGCGCATCAGCCAGTCGGACTGATACAGCCGGTGTTCGCGCATCAGCGGCGGGCGCTTGAGCGGCAGGATCGCGCTGGCATCGGGGATCGGGCTGAAGGCAGAGTAATAAACGCGGCGCATGCCGAACGCATCATAAAGGCCGCTTGCGCGCAAGACGATGTCGCTGTCGGTTGCGGCATCGGCACCGACAATCATCTGCGTTGACTGCCCCGCAGGCGCATAGCGCGGTGCCGATTTATAATGTTTCGACGCATCGCGCGCATCGACAATCGATGCCTTCATGTCCGCCATCGCGCCTGCAATCCGCTCGACAGATTTTTCAGGCGCGAGGCGCTTCAGCCCGGGCGTCGTCGGCAGTTCGACATTGATCGACACACGGTCGGCATGGCGGCCTGCGGCTGCGACAAGTTCGGGATCGGCATCGGGAATTGTCTTCAGGTGAATGTAGCCGCGAAAATCATGATCCTCGCGGAGCGACCGCGCGACTTCGACAAGCTGTTCCATCGTGTAGTTCGAGCTTCCGATGATGCCCGACGACAGGAACAGTCCCTCGATATAGTTCCTCTTATAAAAGGAGATGGTCAGGTCGACGACTTCCTTTGCCGTAAAACGCGCGCGGCGGACGTTCGACGATTTGCGGTTGATGCAATAATGGCAGTCGAAAATGCAGCTGTTGGTCAGCAGAATCTTGAGCAAGCTGATGCAGCGGCCATCGGGCGCATAAGCGTGGCAAATGCCCATGCCTTCGGTCGAGCCAAGCCCCTTGCCATCTTTTGAATTGCGCTTGCTGGTGCCCGACGATGCGCATGAGGCATCATATTTCGCCGCATCGGCAAGAATTTCAAGTTTTTGACGAACATCGAGCTGGGCCATTGTTCATTATATGTTCTGATGGCGTCACTTGTCTAGCGACGATCTTTATCGGTTGCGGGCTGCCTTTTGAAAAAGGCGTTCGGCAGGCAGGGTCATCAAAAATCCGGCGCCGTGCTTTTGCGCGGCGATGGTCAACGTGCCCTCAACTTGCCCCACCAGCGCCGTGACGATCAGCATGCCCAGGCCGGTCGATGTCGTCAGATCAAAGCTCGCGGGTAATCCTTTGCCATTGTCAGAGACCAATATGCAGACTTCGTTGCCCTTGTGCATAATGCTGATCGCGACCTGACCGTGATCACGCCCGTCAAAAGCATATTTTACGGCGTTCGTGAGCAGTTCATTGACGACAAGCGCGATCGGCACGGCGTCATCGAGTTGAACCGGAAAGGCCGCTTCGGCAGTGAAGCTCAGTTCGATACGCCGATTGTTGTCAAGCGCGGCAATCGTCTCGACAGCGATCTCATTGAGATAGTCGGACAAGTTCACGGTTTCGTTCTGCGTCGACGTGTAGAGACGCTGGTGCATACTGGCCACGACGCCCAACCGTGTTCGCGCCTCAATCAGGCTGGCGGCGACCCCGGGATGGGTGGTCCGCTCTGCCTGTAATGACAGCAACGACGTGACAAGCTGGAGGTTGTTTTTAACCCGGTGGTTCACTTCCTGAAGCATGACATCCTTGATCTGCACCGCTTGTGCCATTGCTTCTTCGGCGGCGTGGCGCATCGTATCGTCGCGAATGGTCAGCACCGCACCGATCACTGATTTGTCTTCGGCATAAATTGGCCGGGCATTGCCAAGAGCGAGCACTTCGCTGCCGTCGGGACGACGGATTTTCCAGCGCGCATCGATGATCGTTTCCTTGTGCCGGACGGCCCGCGTCAGGGGCAAACTCTCGGTGGGGTGCGGTTTGCCGTCCTCCGTCCACAAGCTGTAGGCGTTCGCATAGCCATCGGGGTCAACATCAAGACTGGCGACGCCGTGAAGGCGTGTCGCCGCTTCGTTGACAAAGGTTATGCGCCCCGTTGGATCTGTGACGATCACCCCTTCGCCCAATTGGTCGAGGATGGCTTCGCGTTCGGCGGCAATCGCGTGCTTTTTGAGGTTGACCGCGCGAAGCTCGGTTTCGGCCGCAACCTGCGCCGTGACATCGACATTCGCGCCGAACCACCATCTCAACGCACCGGTTTCATCACAAACAGGTTCGATGCGCGTCAGGAAGGGCCGATACACGCCATCGGCACCACGCAACGGAAATGTCATTTCGAACGGCGTCTCCGCTGCGATACACCCTGTCCATCGTTCGAGCATTGATGGCAGAACGTCGGGATCATGGACTGATTGCCAACCCCAGCCCGCCATCTGTTCCGGCGTTGACCCACAATAATCGTGCCAGCGGCGATTATACCAGAAGATATAGCCATCCGCGTTCGCCATCCAGCACAATGTGGGGATGTTTTCCGCCAGCAACCGGAACAACGCTTCATCAACAACAGGCTGATTTTGGGCTGAGACTGATATTGCGATGTCAGCGGACGTTTGTCCGGGATTTTTCGCCTCTTGATCGCTCATGCCGCCGTGTCGCCTGTAATCGTTACTGTGACACTTAATGGCTTTGATACAATCTGCCTAATACATATGAATTAACCGAACCTCGGGAACCGTCAGCGGGCACCGCAGTTTCTCCCATCATCCACAGGGAGAAGCCAAATGAATATCATTATCATGCTCATCGTCGGCGGCATTATCGGCTGGCTGGCCAGTATCGTCATGCGCACTGACGGTCAGCAGGGCATTATTCTCAATGTCGTCGTCGGCATTGTCGGTGCCGTGCTTGCCGGTTTTCTGTTGACGCCCTTGCTCGGCGGTGCGCCGATTACATCGGGTGCGTTGGATATCCGTTCGCTGGTTGTCTCATTCCTCGGCGCGCTTGTTCTGCTTGCCATCGTCAACCTCGTTCGTCGCGGATCCGTCCGCTAATTTCGTCAAACAGGAGTATTTATGAAGACCATTACTTTGAAACTTGCGGCGTGCGCGCTTGCGCTGACCACTGTTGCCGCGTGCAACAACACGCCAGCGGAAAAAGCGGCCGAGAACACAGCTGACATGATCGAAGATCAGGCCGATGCTGTCCGTGACAGCAGCGAAGCCACGGCTGACAACATGGAAGATAAGGCCGACACACTCGACAACCGTCTTGATGGCGTCGATTCAGCCGCTGAACAGAAAATGGAAGATCGCGCCGCTGGCGTCCGAGCCGCCGGTGAAAACAAAGCCGACGCGATGGAAGACAAGGCCGACATGGTTCGCGACAACGCCACCAAATAAGCATCTTGGTCCCCACCGTCAGAGGGTAGCAGCTTTTTGCGAGCTGCTACCCTTTTTCGTATAATCAGGAGCGGAATATGGAAGACGAACAAGTCGAAATGACGGGAACCGAAGCGCGGGCCGGGACGACGCCACACATCGTTCGCTATGTGCTGTTTGCGTCGCTCGTTCTGGTCATTGTCGCGCTGGCTGTGGTGCTCGTATCGGCGTCTTAATGTCAAAGACATCATTTTAGTGCTGACGCCGGAACATTTCCGCCGATATCCGCTTTAGCTTGGATATGGCGATAGGCAATGATGGAAAACAGTTGTTGGATTTCATCATGTTTCACGAATATCACCCCCATGTCGTCCGTGGGTGGAGTGAGATGAATGACTGATCGGAACAAAGATGTGCAGTTGAGTGTTGCGCCCCCTTCCAAACCCGTGCGGGCGCCCGCGACTGCGTTTGACCCGATCGCGGCGGCGTTGCAGCAGATTCATATCAAAGTAACCGATGAAGCCATTCCTGAAGACTTTATGCGGTTGCTGGATCAGTTTGATCCCGACGAGACGAAACAATGAGCAGTGCGGCGGTGGAGCAGGCTGCGTCCGTCGCTATAGACGACGGCGAGTTCAAGCAGCAGATGGTCGCGCTGATTCCGTCGCTTCGCGCCTTTGCGCGCAGTTTGTGTGGCAATCCCGACATGGCAGACGATCTCGCGCAGGAAGCCATGGCGCGCGCGTGGAAAGCACGCCAGAGCTTTACGATGGGCACCAATTTTCGGGCGTGGATGTTTATGATCGTCCGCAATATATTCTACACGACGATCCGGAAAAACTCGCGGATGACATCGTGGGATCCCGAAATTGCCGAACGGGTGCTGGTGGAACCCGCCACCCAGCACGTCGGAATCGAACTGCAGGATGTGCAGGACGCCTTGAACAAGCTGCCCCCCGTCCAGCGTGAAATGCTCATGCTCGTCGCGGCCGAAGGTGTTTCCTATGAAGAAGCTGCCATTATCGCGGGTTGCGCCATCGGCACCGTCAAGAGCAGAGTCGCACGCGCGCGGGCAGCATTGGTCCGGTTGATGGATGGCCAGGAAATTGACGATGATCATGGGGATGAGGATCATGGCAAGACTGTATTGCCGGTCGGGTTCGGTTTTGCTGACCGACCATAAAGCATGAGCGATGCCGGGGGGGATCAAGTGCGGACGAGATTATGGCCGACGCGTACATTGCGCAATGGGCTGGTGCTTGTCGTGCTTGCCGCTCTGCTGCCCATGGCTATTCTCAGCATCGTGCAGGGTCGGGTCGCCTGGGACGACGCCCGTTCGATTGCGACCGCGCAGCTTCGTACAGATGCATGGTTGATTGCCGAAAGCGAGCGCGACGTTTTCGCTGTCGCGCGCCAGGCCATTCAGATCGTCAGCCGCGCCCGCGCTGTTCGGACGATGGACGCAGATTGCAGCCCCACGCTTGTCGACGCGCATTTTGGCGCTGTCGGCATTCTCAACTTGACCCGGTCGGATGCAACGGGGCGAGTCCGTTGTTCCGCGCTGCCAATACGTGGTGATGAAACATTTGCCCCTGAACCGTGGTGGCAGCGAGCGATCAAGATCAATGGCTTCAGCTTGAGCGCGCCAATCATCGGCAAGATTTCCAAGAAACCGATATTGGTCATGGCATTGCCCGTCCGGACGGCAAACGGCGATCAGGACGGGATGATCACAGCGTCGATCAGTCTTGATGCGCTTCGCGCTTCGCTGCAACAGCGGAGCGCTTCTGATCCTGACGCGCTCATCAAAATCGTCGATATCAACGGGGCCAAAATCGTAAGCAACGACCGCATCAAACTTGATCTGCCGAAAAATGCGTTGAGGCATCCTGATATTGCAACGGCGCGTTTGCGCAACGGAACCGAATGGCTTTTTGCCACTGCCCCATTGCAAGGCAGGGAACTGACCATCGTCTATGCAAAGCCACGTAATGCTTTGCTTGCGACGGCCGTTTGGCAGGTGCGCCAAAGCGTCGTGCTGCCGCTTATCGCCATGGCGCTGGCGTCGCTCGCGATTTGGGCTGGCACGCATTGGCTTGTGGTGCGCTGGCTGCGGAAATTGCAGACATTGGCAGCACAATTTGGGCGCGGCGACTTTTCGGGCAATCGCCCAGCCTACGGCCATGCCCCCCGCGAAGTCATCGCGCTGAGTGATGAACTTCATGCGATGGCGGAGACGATTGAAGCGCGCGACAACGCGCTTAACACGGCGCTGGAAGCGAAAACGGCGCTGACCCGAGAGGTTAACCACCGAGTCAAAAACAATCTTCAGATCGTGACCAGCCTGCTGACGTTGCAAGCGGACCGCGTTGCCGATCCCTGGGCACGCGATGCGCTGGGCCAGGCAAAGGCCCGCATTGCCGCTCTCGGGCTGATCCACCGCGTCCTTTATGAGCATGACACGCATAATGTGCTCGGCACGGTCAATATGCGGCTGCTGATGGCCGAACTTTGTCCGCAGTTGCGCGCCGCGAACCGCGCGCGCGGCAATATTGATCTGCAATGCGACAGCGATGATCTTGACCTGTCAGTCGATCAAGCGGTGCCATTGACGCTTTTCATCGTCGAGGCGGTCACCAATGCGTACCGCCATGCCTATGCCAAGAATCGCGCCGGAACGATCAGCATTGTCATGGCAAACAGCGATGGCCATGTG
This sequence comes from Sphingomonas sp., assembly GCA_043756805.1. Classification (GTDB taxonomy): domain Bacteria; phylum Pseudomonadota; class Alphaproteobacteria; order Sphingomonadales; family Sphingomonadaceae; genus Sphingomonas_O. The sequence continues at coordinate 2,747 of JAYUQI010000069.1, read as the reverse complement.
GCGCTGGTCGTTGATGATGATGGCATCGGGTATGCGACGGCCGACCCCGTCGGGAAAATGGGCTTTGAGCTCATGAATGCTTTTGCAACGCAGTTGAGCGGAACACTGGATGTTGCGAGCGATGGTACGGGAACCAAAGTAACGTTACGCTATCCGCTGGTACAATATTAGGGGTGGGCAATGGCGAGCTTGATGGCGTCATCAAGCTCTTCGCGCGTGAAGGGCTTGGCGAGTGTAACCCACGGACGCCCCTGGCTGTTTTTCAAGGTCGCGTGCCCGGTGGAAATGACCACGGGCAGATCGGGGCGCAATTGCCGCGCGGCTTCTGCCAATTCTATCCCTGACATGCGCGGCATTTGAAAGTCGGTGATCAGCGCACCGATTTCTTGACGATCATTGAGCGCCTCAAGTGCCGCACTGCCCGAATTGGCACGGATTACATCATAGCCGAGCGACTCAAGCAGCGACGCGGTCCCCCACAGGATGATCGTTTCGTCATCAACGACAAGCACGACGCGTCGCGCGCCGTCGATATGCGTTTGGGCATTCATGGCAATTTCCAAAAAAGAATATATGACAATCGAACCCGGCGACAGGGGGGATGTTCCGACCGCGCGGATTGAAAACAGGAATGGGATCGATGTCTGGCATTCACTTCGTCCGAAAGCTGGAGTCGTTTCAATCTTTTTCCGCGAACAGCGAAGCCGCAATACTTGAGATTGCCGCTCGAAAGACACGCGCGCTGAAACCGGGTGAAGATTTGATCAGCGAAGGCGATGAGCCGCGAACGATCTATCTGGTCGTTGATGGCTGGGCCTGTCGGTATAAAATGCTCGATGACGGTCGCCGCCAGATAATGTCATTTTTTGTGCCCGGCGATCTTTGTGATTTGCATGTCTATATTCTCGACCGGATGGACCATTCGATCGGTGCTTTAACGCCGGTCAACTATGCACTCGTCAATCCGTCCGAGCTCGAAAAACTGTGTGACGATCATCCGCGCGTTGTGCGGTCGCTATGGTGGGAATCGCTGGTCAGCGCGTCGATCCAGCGCGAATGGCTGGTGAGTGCGGGGCAGCGATCAGCCTATGAAGCGCTGGCGCATTTATGTTGCGAGCTTTATTTCCGTCTGAAGCTGGTGGGATTGGCGGCGAAAGGCGAATGCGCATTACCACTGACGCAAGCCGATATTGCCGACGCGCTGGGCCTGACGCAACCGCATGTCAGCCGCACGATTGCCGAGCTCAACCGGTCTGGATTGGCAACACTGAAACGCCGCCATTTGTCAGTCAATGATCTGCCGGGACTGATGGCGGCAGCAAGTTTCAATCCGAACTATCTGCATTATCGCTGAGCGCAGCACACAAGCATCACCGGAACAACGAGGTCATCATGCAGTTACCTCGGGATGACAGCCAGACGATGGTTTGGCGCAAAATTCCGGAGATTGCACGATGACAAACGAAGCCAAGATCACCGACCGCTTCTGGGAAGAGTTACAGGCCAAACCAATGGTGATGCTCGGCATAGTGGGGGATCGCGATGGGCATACCCAGCCGATGTCGGCGCAGTTCGAAGGGCGCCTCGGCCCGATATGGTTTTTTGCGGGCAAGGATGACGACCTTTACAATCTTGTTGGGTCAGGCGCACGGGCGATATTGAGCTATACCGCGCCGGGCCATGATCTTTATGCCAGCGTCCACGGTGCCATCGTTCAGGACGCGAACCCGAAAGTCGTGGACCGCTTCTGGAACGCCGCCGTTTCGGCCTGGTATAAAGGTGGCAAAGACGATCCAAATTTGGCGCTGTTGCGGTTTGAGCCTGAAACGGCGAAAATCTGGCTTGCCAGTGCGGGCATCGGAACAATGGTCAAAGCATTGTTCAAGGGGCCAAAGGCCGCAGCCGAAAGCATGGTTGCCGAAATTCGCCTCTGATCGTTGTGGTCGGTTCGGCGTAAAGGCAAGATCAGCGGCCCGGCGTCAGTCGATCCGCATCGCTTCGACGGCAAGAGTTTCGGCTTCCATGAGCAGCGCATCGTCGACGGTGCTCTGCGCGACGCTTTCGCGCCCGATCATTACGAGGACGGGCACCGCCAGCGGCGTCACGCGCGGGACGTCGATGTGCAGGATCGTATCTGACGCGCGGTCGAGCAGGTTGGCGAGCCGCCCGACATCGGTCATTTTCGCGCGCGCATCCGCCCATGCGGCCTTGAGCAGGAGATGTTCGGGTTCGTAGCGGCGCAGCACATCGTAGATCAGATCAGTCGAGAATGTCACTTGCTTACCCGATTTGCGTGCGCCGGGATGTTGCCGCTCGACGAGGCCGCCGATGACGGCGACTTCGCGGAACGCGCGCTTGAGCATGTGCGATCCTTCGATCCAGTCGACGAACTCGTCCTCAAGGATGTCAGCGGAAAAGAGCGCGCGCGGATCGGTGACGGGATCGAGGCTGTAGGTCGCCAGCGCATAATCATTGGCGACAAAGCCGATGGGCTTCAGGCCGCGTCTTTCCATGCGCTTGGTGAGCAGCATGCCAAGCGACTGGTGCGCGTTCCAGCCTTCGAACGGATAGGCGACCATGTAATGCCGCCCATGATGCGGGAAGGTTTCGACAAGCAATTGGCCGGGCGCAGGCATTTGTGACCGGCGCTGCTGCGCTTCGAGCCATTCGCGGACGTCAGACGGGAAGCGCGGCCACTCGCTGTCGTCATGCAGGAAACCCCGAACCCGGTCGGCGAGATTGGTCGA
>JAYUQI010000068.1:0-4579 GCA_043756805.1 Sphingomonas sp. | reverse complement strand
CGAAATAGAGTCCGCCCGCGGTGAGGTCTGTTCTTTGATCTGAGTGAACGTAGGGCAGCTTTCAGTAGAGCCGATTTGGCGCCAGCATTCCCGCACAATGTCGAAAGAGAAGATATGTAGCCAGATGACGCCATCTCGGCGAAAGGTGGTGCGGGAATTAAAAAGGTTGTTCACCCTTGGCTTGGCATTTGGCAGGTGCCAAACTGCGCAAACGCGCGCAGAATTTGAGTCATCCGATCGGAAATTGGCCGAGCGTCTGGTGCGGGCGGTGGGAATCGAACCCACACGGGCATAAGCCCAACGGATTTTCATACCACTTCGGTTTTCACCGCCGCCCGCCGCCCAACGTAGGGAAGGGGTGTTTGTGGTCTGGACTATCCCTTCACCGTGCTCCGGCGAACCGAAGGGTAGGTGCTGCCCGTCTAGTCTCTACACCTTCCACAATGCTTTCGCGCTGTGGCTTGGCTCGGGATCGCCATTTGACAGGGTTCCCCGAATTTGAGCAGTTCTGCATCGCCGGTTTCCCCGCGAGCACTCAATCCGACTTAAGTCCGTTGCGTCTACCAGTTCCGCCACGCCCGCAAAGCCGCCACGGCTCCTAACGGGTGAGATATGCGAAGCCAAGCGAAACACCGTTTTTAAATCTGCTGTGTCTACCGGTTTCGCCACATCTGCCCATGATGCCTGGAGGCGCTCCGGGGTGGCGGCGTCAACCCTGTACGATCCATCGCGGCAAAAAAGCAGGTTTTTCGCGGCTTGCCCCGAGGCGTCATCGGCCCCTATGAGTCTGACAGGGGAGTAAAGCATGTCTGACACCGTTGCTGCACCACTTGATCCCAAACGCGATCGGCTCGTTATTGTAGCGTCGTCGCTGGGGACTGTTTTCGAATGGTATGATTTCTTTCTTTACGGGATTTTGGCAGCGCTGCTCGGCAAGCTGTTTTTCCCGTCGGACAATGCGACGGCAGCGACGCTGGCAAGTCTCGCAGCCTTTGGCGCAGGGTTTGGTGTGCGGCCGCTGGGGGCCATTATTTTCGGTTATTTCGGCGACAAGATCGGGCGGAAATATACGTTTCTCGTCACGATCACGCTGATGGGCGGCGCCACGGCAGCGATCGGTTTCCTGCCGACCTATGCGACAGCGGGGATATGGGCACCCGCGCTGCTGGTCGGCATGCGGCTGCTTCAGGGGCTGGCGCTGGGCGGTGAATATGGCGGCGCGGCAATTTATGTTGCCGAGCACGCGCCGCAGAACAAGCGCGGGCAATATACCAGCTGGATTCAGGTGTCGGTCGCGGGTGGTTTCCTGCTTTGCGTCGTCGTGGTGCTGGCGTGTCGCCATTCGATGAGCAAGGAAGCGTTTGAAGCATGGGGCTGGCGGATTCCGTTTCTTGCGTCCTTGCTGATGCTGGCGATCTCGCTCTACATCCGCATGAAATTATCCGAGAGTCCGGTTTTCAAGGCGATGAAAGAGGCGGGAACGACATCGAAAAACCCGCTGCTCGATTCATGGCGGCATCCGGGTAACAAGGGGCGTATCCTGACGGCGTTGTTCGGCGTCGGTGCGGGCCTGACTGTCGTTTACTATACGTCGCAATTCTACACACTGTATTTTCTGCAAGGCACAGCGCGCGTCTCGGAGGAGGAAGCGCTGCTGTATATGGCCGTCGGCGCGGTCCTTGCCGCGCCATTCTACGTGCTGTTTGGCGCGCTGAGTGACCGTGTGGGGCGCAAGAAGCTGCTGCTTGTCGGCTATGCGCTGTCGGCAATTTTCACGTTTCCGCTATTTCACATGATGGCCGATGCCGCAAACCCGGCACTGGCGCGGGCGACAGCGGCGTCGCCGGTCAAACTCGAACTGCCCGCGTGCGACTTCAGTGTCTTTGCGCCGAAACAGGACAGCGATTGCGGCAAGGCGCTGGCCTATCTCGCCAAGCGCGGCATCAGCTATACCAAGATTGCGCCTTATGCCGACGGACAGGTTGCGCTTCAGGTCGGGCAGACCCGCGTCGCGGGCTTTGATGAAAAAGCCTATACATCTGCAATCGTCGCCGCAGGCTATCCGGATAAAGCGGATCCGGCGGACAAGCAGCCGTGGAAAATCATTCTCGCGATTGCGCTGCTGATCGGCCTGTCGGCGATGACCTATGGTCAGGTCGCGGCAATTCTGGTCGAGATGTTTCCCGCGCGCATCCGCTATACATCGATGTCGATCCCCTATCACATCGGAACCGGCTATTTCGGGGGATTTCTGCCGTTTATCTCGCAATATATCGTGGTGCGGACGGGGGATGCCTATGCCGGGCTGTGGTATACTGTGGCGGTTGTCGTGATGGCGTTTGTCGTCAGCGCGATCTGGTTGCCCGAGACGGCGGGGAAATCGCTGGATGACGATATTTGAGTGCAGCAGCGCGTCTTCGGCTTGATGGCGATGCGCTGGCGGCAAACTGGCGCTGGCTGAACGCACGATCGGGCGCGGCGGCTTGCGGCGCGGCGGTGAAAGCCGATGGCTATGGGCTGGGCGCGCGCGATGTTGTGGCGCGGCTGGCGCGGGCAGGGTGCCGCGACTTCTTTGTGGCGACATGGGACGAAGCGGTGGCGCTGGGTGAGATGCCCGAAGGATGCGCGCTCTCGGTGCTTCACGGGGTTCGTGCCGAAGATATGGCAATTGCTGTGGCGTCGGCGGCAAGACCGGTTCTGAACACAGCAGCACAGGTGGCGCGCTGGCGCGAGACGGGGCGGTCATGTGACGTCATGATCGACACGGGCATGAACAGGCTGGGGTTGTCAGCGGTCGATGATTTGTCGGGGCTCAAGATCGATACGCTGATGAGCCATTTGGCCTGCGCCGACGAGGACAGTCCGATGAATGGCGCGCAGCGCGCGGCATTTGCGGCGCTGACGATCCCGGCCCGGCGCCGCAGCCTGGCAAACTCCGCAGGGATTTGTCTTGGGCATGATTACGCGTTCGATATGACGCGGCCGGGGCTAGCGCTTTACGGCGGCATACCGCGCGGTGAAGCGGTGGGGCATATCCGGCAGGTCGCGCATCTCGAAGCGCAGATTGTTCAGCGGCGCACGGTGCGCGCGGGCGAGAGCGTTGGTTACGGGGCAACTTTCGTCGCTGCGAATGATAGCGAAGTTGCCGTGCTCAACATCGGCTATGCCGATGGCTATCGCCGCGCTTTTGCGGGCTGCGGCACGGCGGGCGGCGGTCGCTTCGCCGTAATCGGTCGGGTGTCGATGGACTTGCTCGCGATCGACATCAGCAGCCAAGCCGCGCTCGGCGAGGGTGACTGGGTATCGGTGGATTACGACTTGCCCGCCGCCAGTGCCGCGACGGGCGTGTCCCAATATGAATTGCTGACAGGGCTGGGCGCGCGGTTCGAGCGCGTGTGGCGGTAGCTACCCCACAAGAAGCAGCTACCGGCCTACCTAGAACTTATGTTCGAACGAAATCGTGAAACGACGCCCGATCCAATCATAAACGCCCAGGCCGTTGCCGACAATCGGGAATGGCGGCAGGCGATCAAACACATTGCTCATCGAGAAACGCAGGATCGAATCTTGCTGAACTTTCACGCTCGATGAGAGGTTGAAGGTCCAATAATCCCGCGCGCGCAGAATATCGAGCGTTTCGACCGTGTTTGTCCGGCTAAATTCCTGGGCACTCTGGTAATTTGCCTGAAGATCGACACCGAAGGGACCGGTCGTGACACCAAGGTTGATCTGGCCAGCAAACTCGGGATTGCCCAGCGTCTTCTGGCTTTCAGTGATCGTCACGGCATTGTTCGAGCTTGTAAGCCCTTCGGTGTAAACCAAGCTACCGCCGAGATCGATCGTCGTGTCGGACATGCCGATGCCGTCGAGCGGAAAGTTATAATCCACTTCCGCTGTCAGCCCGCGAAACTCGATGAACGCGCCGTTGACGAAAGTCGAAACCAGCGCTGGTCGGGTCGCCGTATTACTCAACTGGCCGTTACGTGCTGGGTCTGCGCTCCGATCACGACGGATCAGCGAACAGAACGCGTTCGCATTGTCGACATCGGCTGCGTTGAAGTCCGGATTGTCGTAGCAGCCTTCGGCGATGTTCGCGGGTGTCAAAGACGCAATATTGCCCGTGATCCGGATGCGGTTCCAGTCGACACTTGCGCGGAACCGCGGAATGAAGCGTGGCTGTAGCACCACGCCGAAGGTGTAGGAACGGCCTTCTTCGTTGGCAAGGCTATTGTTGCCGCCGCTGACCACAGGCACTGTCGCAGTGCGCGCCGCCGACTGGAACGTCGATCCAGCCAAACCATATGACGTATAAAATGCAGCGCAATTTCTGGCACGAACAGTGGGGTTTGTTCCTGCCGCGATTTGCGTTGAGTCGCACGGATCGGGGAAGGTGTTGAACGCAGGGCTGACGGGCGTAAACAGTTCGGTAACCGACGGCGAGCGCAGCGAGCGCGTGTAGTTTCCGCGGAATTCGACGCCGTTTGCCGGCGACCAGCGACCGCCATAGGTGTAAGACCAGAAGCCACCGTTTACAGTATTGTCAACGTAGCGCGCTTTGCCTTCGACGTTCAGCGAGCGC
>JAYUQI010000067.1:0-4608 GCA_043756805.1 Sphingomonas sp. | reverse complement strand
CGCAATCGGTTCCTCGGGGCGGTCGCGCAGGCGGACAGCCATGTCACCCGAGACCGCCTGCCCCGTGGCGAAACGGCGGACGGCGTCGGCAACCGCGGTCTTGTCTTCACGGATGACGAGATCGCCGGGATAAACGGGGGTGGAGCCAGCGGGAATGCCAGCGGCGCGGATAAACGCCTGATTGAGATAGAGAAAGCGCCCGTCGCGATCGGCAAGCGCGAGACCGAGCGGGAGCATCGCAAGCAGCGTCTGAAGGCTGACGTCGGCCCCGGCTCCCATATGCACGGCGTCTTCATCGAGCAGGACGATGACGCGCGCGCCCTCATTCTGGTCAGCCTCGACGGGGATCTGGAGGAGGCGCAGCGGAAGACCCGCCGGTCCTTCGGAGGCAAAGCGGACGACGCCCTTGGCATCCGACGACAGCAGCGTGACGAATTCGCGGCCCGCAACCGGCGCTTCGATGCGGCCAAGGGCACGGATGATGAGCGGGCGATTGGCAGCGCGGATGCGGCCTTCGGGGCCGATCAGCGCGACCATGATCCCGGCTTCGGCGAGGCGATCGCCCCAATCCCCCTCAACCGCGCCAAGCGCCTGGGTGATGCGGTCGATGCCGCCCGACGGCCGGAAGCGCCAGATCAGGCAATCCTCGGCGGCACCGGCACGAATGACTTCGGCGTCAAGACGGCGGCCATCGCGGGTAATGCCAAGCGCGTCGGCGTGGCCATCGCGCCACGCGGCACGTCCTGCTGCCGTCAGGCGATTGACGTCGCTCGCATCAACGGGAAGGCCCGGCGGGGCCGCTGTGCCGCCGAACATCACTTCATGTGCGGGATTGGCGCAGACGATGCGTCCGCTGCGATCGGTGATTGCAACGGCGACATCATTCTGGTCAGCGGCCATGCGGACCAGCGACCAGTCGATGCCACGATCCACCTTGACCTCACGCGGATAGAGGTGGCGCAAAGCAAGGATCAGCGCGGCGCCGATCAGGCCGGCTGCGCCAAACGCGGCGGCGATCACCGGCTTGTCGGTAACGCGGAGTATGAGCAGCGCCGAAACGACCGCGCTCGCAACCACGGCGACGCCGATCAGGCGATCGGTATCGCGGCGTTTGCCGAAACGCGCCTGCCCCGGCATCAGCCCTTGTCTCTCAACAGGCGGGCGGCTTCGCGCTTCCAGTCCTTTTCCTTTTCATATTCGCGCTTGTCCTGATGCTTGCGACCCTTGGCGATGGCGAGTTCGACCTTCGCGCGGCCGCGACCGTTGAAGTAAATCGACAGCGGCACCAGGGTCATCCCCTGACGCATAACAGCCGCCTGCATCTTGTTGATTTCGCGTTCTTTGAGCAGGAGTTTGCGCGGGCGTTTGGGCTCATGGTTTTCGCGGTTGCCGTGGCTGTATTCGGGGATGTTCGAGTTCACCAGCCAGACCTGATGATCCTTCACTTCGGCATAGCTTTCGGCAATCGTCCCTTCGCCGAAACGAAGCGATTTCACTTCGGTGCCGGTGAGCGCGATGCCGGCCTCGAAGGTCTGATCAATGGCAAAATCATAGCGCGCGCGCCGGTTTTCGGCGACGGTTTTGACTTTATCGAAAGCAAGGGGGACAGGGCGGGCCATCAGAAGCGCAACGCGCAACCCATCCCTTCTCCGCGTCTCCGCGTGTCCGCGCGAGACATTGCCGGGTTCACGCGGAGGCGCGGAGGCGCGGAGAGAGTGCGCAGGATTTTCATGACAGCCCTGCAATTTTTAGCGCGGCATCGACGACGCGACGCGAGGCTTCGCTGGGCGGTGTCATTGGCAGGCGCAGGTCGGGAGTCATCCAGTCAATGATGCGGGTCATCGCATATTTGACCGGGCCGGGCGATGCGTCGGAAAAGAGCGCCAGATGCAGCGCGAAGAGCTTTTCGTTGATGTTGTGTGCCTTTGCCATATCCCCCGCGAGCGAAGCCGCCTGAAACTCGGCACAGAGTTTCGGCGCGACGTTTGCGGTGACCGATATACAGCCCTGCCCGCCACTGGCGTTGAAGCCGAGCGCCATTTCGTCGTTGCCCGAGAGTTGCAGAAAATCATGACCGCAGCCGAGGCGATGCGCCGTCACGCGCGATACGATGCCGCTTGCGTCCTTGATGCCGATGATCGTCGGGATTTTGGCAAGGCGCGCCAGTGTCTCGGACTGGATGTCGGTTATTGTCCGTCCGGGGACATTGTAAACAATGATCGGAAGATCGCTGGTTTCGGCGAGATGTGCGTAATGCGCATAAATGCCATCCTGATTGGGACGGTTATAATAAGGTGCGACGACCAGCGCTGCTGCGGCGCCCGCTGCTTTCGAGAATGCCATGTGGCGAACAGCGGTTGCGGTATCATTCGATCCGCAACCGGCGATGACCGGCACACGGCCATCGGCGACTTCGATGCAAAGCTCGATAACACGGTAATGCTCTTCATAGGACAGCGTGGCGCTTTCGCCGGTCGTTCCACAGGGAACGAGCGCCGACGAGCCTTGGCCAATTTGCCATTCGACGAGGCGGCGAAACGCGTCTTCATCGACGTTACCGTCCCGAAACGGTGTGACCAGTGCCGGAATCGAGCCGGAAAACATGCATTAACTCCTTCACCCCGCGGTAACACCGCCCTAGAAAGCGGTTCATGCGAAGCATCTGTTCAGCGCCTGATAAGGACCGCGCCCCCATAAAGTCCAGCATGACAAAGTTATTGCTCGCTGGATTCGTTCTTACCGTCGCTGCGCCCGCCGCCGCGCAAGACCTGTTGGCCGCGCCGCCCACACGGTCGGCTGTCGTGGCCACCAGTGCGGGGCTGTCGTCGGCCGTCGCGCAGTGGAACGCGATCCGGCAGAGCGATGCCCTGCCCTTTTCGTCTTATGCCGAGTTTCTGATTGCGCACCCCGGCTGGCCGAACGAGACCGCGCTTCGCAAGAGCGCCGAACGCGCGCTATTGCCCGACAGTGCGTCGCCGAACACCGTCATTGCCTTCTTCACACGTTATCCACCACTGACGCTAGGCAGTTCGCTGCGGCTTGCCGAAGCCTATGCCACGCTCGGGCAAGTCGATGCGTCACGCGCAGCGGCGCGGCAGGCATGGACCGGTGGCGCATTATCGAGCGAAGACGAAGCGCGGTTGCTGTCACGGTTCGGGTCCGTGCTTGGCCCCGATGACCATGACCTGCGGATGGATCGCCTGTTGTGGCAGCGCGCAACAACGATCGCGGCGCGGCAATTGCCATTGACCTCGCCGGTCCGCCAGCCGGTTTATGGCACGAGGCTCGCGCTTTTGACGAAGGCACCCGATGCCGCGTCGAAACTGGCGGCGGCGGATCGTGCGCGCGGTGACACGGGGCTGTTTGCCGACCGGATCACATGGCTGCGCCTGACCGGGCAAGAGGGCACGGCGCGGATGCTGCTGTCCGCACCGCGGCAGTTGTCGGTCGCACTGCTTGACCCCGCCAAGTGGCTCGAGATGCTGTTTGCCACGGCCAAGGGCGCATCGGTGCAGGGGCAGTCTCAACAGGCCTATGACATCGCGCGGCAGGTCGACGACGCTTATCCGGCGGGGATCGCGGTGCGTGACCGGCCCATCGGCGAACGCGATACCTATACCAATCTGACATGGCTGGCGGGCACGATGGCGCTCAACCGGCTGAATCGTCCCGCCGAAGCGATTGGCATGTTCGATCGTTATGCCCGCGCTGCACGGTCCCCCCAGACAATATCGAAAGGGCTGTATTGGGCGGGTCGCGCAGCGCAGGCAGCAGGACGCCGCGACGAGGCGACGGCTTTTTACCAGCGCGCCGCCGGGTATTTCGACCAGTTTTATGGTCAGCTCGCCAGCGAGCGACTGGGCGTGGCGATTGCCATACCGTCATCCTCAGGCACGGTCGAAATTTCGGCAAACCAGCGCGATGCCTTTAACCAGCGCGAAATCGTTCGCGTTGCCGAAATGCTCGGGCAACAGGGCGACTGGGCAAACCAGAGCCTGTTCGTCCGCACCATTTCAATGGCAGCAACCAGCGACGTCGACCATGCGCTCGCGCTCGATCTCTCACGACGCATTGCTCGTCCCGACCTTGCAGTCATGATCGGACGGAGTGCCGGTATCAACGGCCTACGTGGCTACATCCGCGCGGGCTTTCCCACCGTGCCGGTGACGACCGAGAACACAGGCAACTGGACAATGATCCACGCCATCGCGCGGCAGGAAAGCCAGTTTGACAGGAAGATCGTCAGCCGTGCCGGTGCGCGCGGGATGATGCAGCTGATGCCGGGCACGGCGCGCGAGACGGCGGGGTTCATTGGCGTCGGTTATTCGCCGTCGAGCCTTGATGATCCGCAATATAATATTCAGCTGGGCAGCTGGTATTTCGGGCGGCTGATGGACCGCTATCAGGGCAGCTATCCGCTGGCGGTTGCCGCTTATAATGCGGGGCCGGGCAATGTGAACAAATGGCTGGCGGCGAATGGCGATCCGCGTGTGACAGGCGATATCCTTGGCTGGATCGAAGCAATACCCCTGTCCGAGACGCGCGGCTATGTACAGCGGGTGCTCGAGAATGCCGTGGTTTATGACCTGCTTAATCCAAAGGGCGGGC
>JAYUQI010000066.1:0-4649 GCA_043756805.1 Sphingomonas sp. | reverse complement strand
CGCTTGCCGGTCTGGTTCATTATGCAGCGTCGGATCCGGTCGATTTGCGTGCCGTCGTGGGGCATGGACAATTGGTAACGCGGATGCCCGCTAACGGGTTTATGTCACGGATGATGGCTGCATTTCGTAGCGGATATTGAAAAAGTTAACAAAAACGTGCCGACGTTAATTTTTATAGTGAATCGGCGAATCGAATAGTGCACTAGTATCGCATCGGTTTCTGGGGGGCGGCCATCATCCGCTTGCAATGTCGAAGGGGACATGAAGATGAGCATCGAATTTCTTGCACCAGAGGTGGACGAACTGCGGCCGCGGATCAGCGTGATCGGCGTCGGCGGTGCAGGCGGTAACGCCATCGCTAACATGATTGCATCGAATGTGCAGGGAGTCGACTTCATTGTCGCGAACACCGACGCACAAGCGCTGAACACAAGTTCGGCGGAGCGGCGCATCCAGCTTGGCCTGAAAATCACGCAAGGCCTTGGCGCCGGATCGCGTCCCGAAATCGGGAAAGCGGCGGCCGAAGAAACCATCGACCAGGTCGAGCGCGCACTTGAGGGGGCACATATGTGCTTCATCGCGGCGGGCATGGGCGGCGGCACGGGCACAGGCGCGGCACCCGTCATTGCCAAGGCGGCGCGTGACCGCGGTATCCTGACGGTCGGTGTGGTCACCAAGCCGTTCAGCTTCGAAGGATCGCGTCGCCAGAAAGCGGCTGATGCGGGCATTGCCGAACTGCAAAAGCATGTCGACACGCTGATCGTCATTCCGAACCAGAACCTGTTCCTGATCGCCAACCCGTCGACGACGTTCAAGGAAGCGTTCCAGATGGCCGACGAAGTCCTGCAACAGGGCGTTCGTGGGATTACCGACCTGATGGTCATGCCCGGCCTGATCAATCTCGACTTTGCCGACGTTCGTTCGGTGATGAGCGAAATGGGCAAGGCCATGATGGGCACAGGCGAAGCATCGGGCGACAACCGCGCGATCGAAGCCGCCGAAAAGGCAATTGCCAATCCACTGCTCGACGGTGTGTCGATGAAGGGTGCCAAGGGCGTTATTGTTTCCATCGTCGGCGGCGAAGACATGCGCCTGATGGAAGTCGACGAAGCGGCCAGCCACATCAAGGAACTGGTCGATCCCGATGCCAACATCATCTGGGGCTCGGCGTTCAATAATGACCTCGAAGGACGCATTCGCGTTTCGGTTGTGGCCACCGGCATCGAAGCCGAAGAATCGACAATGCCCGAACCGGCGCGCGTGTTTGCGTTCCCGGGTTTCAAGGCGAAAACGGTCGAAGCGCCTGCGCCGGTCCTTGTGGCCGATCCTGTCGTCGTCGAGGAAGCGCCGCTGGTGCTAACGCCGCCGGAGCCAGTGGTTGAGCCTGAAGTTGCCCTGATCGCGGTCGAAGCGGTTGAGGGTGATCTGATCCTCGACACGCCGGTTGAGATTGAGGCGGCGGACGCGTCGGATGAGTTGCTGCTTGAAGCCAAAGCGACACCTGAACCAGCGATATCGTTTGACGATACCAATCCGTCAGCCGGCAGCCGCTGGCTTTCACCCGACCCGGCTATCGAAGCCGAAGCGGAGAAGCCCGCGACGCCGGGCGGAGGCACGCTGTTCGAGCGGATGTCAAACATGGCGCGTGGTGCGGCAAAAGTTGAGCCCGATACCGAAGCCAAGGATCCCCTCGACATCCCGCGCTTCCTGAACCGCCAGAACAACCAGTAAGCCCGTGGCCCCGGTGAAAGCCGGGGCTGCTTCCGGCCAAGCCCTGTTCGTCGAAACGGGGTGTCGTTTGGGCGCGTGGTGTGTCCCGGCGTGGTTGCGGTGCTGTTACAAGAGCCTATTTTGGCGAGGTATGAGTTTGTATTATCATCTCTCGCGCCTGTTCGGCTTTGCCATTGCCGCCATCGCGCTGCCCGCATCAGCCCAGATGGTGCAGCCGATCCCTGGCGTAACCGCGCCCGATGCTGTCAACACGTTGTCCGTCCACCTGCGCACGCTGGCGGCCAGTCCCCGCAACTTGTTTGCATTGCTCGGTGCGGGGCAAGCTGCGCTGGATGTGGGCGATCCCAATGCGGCGCTCGGCTTTTTTGCGCGGGCGGATGAAATCGATGCGCGCAGCGGGAAGGCAAAAGCAGGTCTCGCATCGTCGCTGGTGATGCTTGAAAAGCCCGATGACGCATTGCGCTTGTTTGGTGAAGCGGTTTCACTTGGCATTTCCGAAAACGATATCGTCCGGGACCGAGGCCTCGCTTATGACCTGCGTGGTGATGCGCGACGCGCCCAGCGGGATTATGCGGTGGCGCTGCGGCGCGGGCCGGACGATGAAGTGACGCGACGCTATGCGCTTTCGCTCGGCATCTCGGGCGATCGCAATGAGGCGCTGACCATGCTCGATCCATTGCTGCGCAAGCAGGATCAGGGCGCGTGGCGCGCGCGGGCGTTTATTCTCGCTATGAATAATGATGTGTCGGGCGCCAACGCGATTGCGCGTCAGGTTATGCCGGCAAGCCTCGCGGGCACAATGTCGCCGTTCCTGACACGGCTGGCCAAACTCAATTCGGCCGAGCGCGCCCACGCCGTCAACTTCGGCACAATGCCGTCCGACGGGCAGACGATTGCGTCGGTTCAGATCGGTGATCCGTTCCGGCCAGCAGGTGGGGGTAACGGCGGCGGCAGCGCTGGGGATGGGTTGATCCCGGCTGGTGTACCACTCGGGCGACAGACGGTTGCGGTCGCACCGGTTGCCCGTGAAAAGCCGCGCCCACGGACTGTCGTAGTCGCTGACGCAACGCCCGTGCTTCCGGCACCGAACGTCACACCGAACGTCGCACCGGGGTCTACATCGGGGCCATCGATCCGACTGGGCACTCGCCTCGGCACGCGGATAGCCGCCGTTGATCCGGCAAAGCTGCCCCCAGAGGCGCGGGGCGAGGTGAATAGCGTGGCGCGCGTCACCGCAATGACGGCGCTGCCACCGCCCGATGGCGCGCGCCCACCTGCTCCCGTCGTCCCCACACCGGCACCCGCACCGATGACGACCACATCACCGCTGCCGCCTGCGCCGGCGATGGAAGCCGACGCTGGGCTTGCCACACCGGCAGCTGGATTTGTTGGCCCGCCGAGCGAACCCCCAGCATCGCCGCCTGCTGTGTTCGAAGTGGCAACGGTCGCTGCATCAACGCCATCGCCTGTGCGACCTGCCGAAACCCCTGTCCCAACCCCCGTCAGTCGTCTTGCGTCGATCCTGTCGGGGATCGAGGCCGAGGCAGAATCAGCACCGGTGGTGTTGCCCACTGCTGCTGAAATTCGGGCGACTCAACGCGCTGTGGCACGCAAGGCCGCTGCGGTCGCCGAAGCGGCCAGCGCCGCGCAACTCGCGAAAGAGGAAAAGGCAAAAGCAGCAGCGGCGGCAAAGGCCAATCCGGCGCGCATTTGGGTTCAAGTGGCAACCGGCAGCAATGCCCGCGGATTGACCGTGACATGGCGCAAAATTCGCGACGCGAATGAAAAGCTGTTGAAGTCCTATGGCGGCTATAGCGTGCCGTTTCGTGCGACCAACCGCATTCTTGCCGGACCGGTCCGCTCTGCTGCCGATGCGCGTGCTCTGGTCACCGCGCTTGGCAAAGCGGGCGTGTCAGCATCCAGTTACACTAGCGAGGTTGGGCAGGAGGTCGTAAAGCTCGCGGTGAAATGATCCAACGCGCCGCTTATGCCAGTGACCCCGCATTAAGCCGGGGACGCCTCCACTTTGAAACGCTCGGCGAAATGCGCGGCCCGCGCACCGCGTTCCAGCGTGACCGCGACCGGATTATCCATTCGATCAGTTTCCGCAGGTTGCGCCACAAGACGCAGGTCTTTGTCGCGCCCGATGGCGACCATTTCCGCGTTCGCCTGACGCACAGCCTCGAAGTCGCGCAAATCGCGCGGACAATGGCGCGCAGCCTGGGGCTGGATGAGGATCTGACCGAGGCGCTGGCGCTGGCGCATGATATTGGTCACCCGCCTTTCGGCCATGCAGGCGAACATGCGCTTGAACACGCGATGGCCGGCGTCGGCGGGTTCGATCATAATGCGCAGACGTTGCGTGCGCTGATGATGATCGATGCGCCCTATCCGCGCTGGTCGGGGCTGAACTTGAGCTGGGAAATGCTTGAGGGGCTGGCCAAGCATAATGGCCCGGTCGGGACTCCAAGCTGGGCGATGGCAGAAGCAAATGCGGCTTTTCCACTTGATCTGGGCCGCCATGCCTCGCTGGAGGCGCAGATCGCCGCTGTTTCGGACGACATCGCTTACGACAATCATGACATCGACGACGGGCTGCGCAGCGGCATCCTCGATCTCGACGCGTTGCTGACCGTGCCGTTCATCCAGCGCGTCTGGGCGGGGGTCGAAGCGCGCCATCCCCGGCTCGACCGCGAGCGCAAGATCAAGGCGCTGGTCCGCGACGGGATCGGCGCGATGGTGAGCGACGTGCTGACCGAAACCCGCCGCCGCATCGCCGAGGCGGGGGTCGAGACGATCGACGACGTGCGCGCCGTGGGGCGTCAGCTGGTCGGTTTCTCGGCCGCGGTGGGGGCGGAGGAGCGCGCGCTCAAGCGCCACCTCTACAGCCACCTCTACGACAGCGCGCCGCTGACCCC
>JAYUQI010000065.1:0-13543 GCA_043756805.1 Sphingomonas sp. | reverse complement strand
GATAGCCGGCGATCGCCCCGCGTTCTTCCAGCGCGCGGACACGGCGCAGGCAGGGGGGGGCGGTCAGCCCGACGCGCGTGGCAAGTTCGACATTTGTCATGCGGCCGTCGGCCTGAAGCTCCGCCAATATGCGACGGTCGACCGAATCAAATACTTCAGTGGCCATATCGCGCAGCTTCCTGTTTCATCATTGCGGGTAACAATAAGAATATTGCGAGTGATTGCAATTGTGCCACTATGCTACGTCCCAAAACGGGCGCTTGGCGCAAAGGGTATTGAAGAGTAACGAAAACGTTAACGGACCGGCACAGCTGATGGCTCGGTCGGGGATCTTGGGGACGTTGTGCGTTACGATTCGATGCTATCGACAGCGCTCTCGCTCGACGCGGATGACGCGGGGGGGCAGATTGCGCAATGGCGACAGCTGGTTGACCTTGTTGTCCAGGCCAAAGGAAATCTAAGCCCGCGGGTGCGCGAGGCGGCCTTGGGCCGGATCGATGCGTTGCGCACGTCCGTGCCGCTGGACCAGCGCCGATTGGCGGCCGCCCAGCTTGCGACGCGCGCAGGGCATAGCGACGGCGTGGCGTTGTTCGGGCTGGACGAGCCGGTTGTCGCCGCGCCAGTCCTGTCGGTTGCCCAACTGGACAGCGATGGCTGGCAAATGCTCATCCCGAAAATGCCACCGGCATCGCGCGCGATACTGCGCAATCGTCGTGATTTGCCCGATGACACGGTGCGCGCGCTGGCAAGCTATGGCCTGACCGATTTTGCCTTGCCCGCCAATGATGCCGATGTCGTTGATCCGGGAACCCAGATCCGCGATCTGGTTGCGCGGATCGAGGCGTTTCGGCTTGGCAGCGTTGGTGTTTCAGCCACGAATGTCCCCGATACTGCTGACGAGTTCAACTTCGAAACGGCGACCGACGGTCTGTTTGACTGGGTGGCCGGGGCGCCGCGTGAGGCCCTCATTGGTCTTGGCATCGGCGAGATTGCCGATGTGGGCGGCTATGGCGTCGATGGTCAGGCCGCCGGTGCCTTCCGCCGTCGCGCGCCATTTCGTGACGCGCGATTGCTTGTTTCGGGCGCGGGACCAGCGGGTGGCGACTGGCTGATTTCGGCAAAGCCGGTCTTCAACCCCGGCGACGGGCGCTTTGCCGGTTATCATGGGGCGGCGCGGCGCCCCCGGCCTGATGAGATCGCAGGCCCGGTTGCCCGGTTCGCGGGCACGACAATGCCCGTCGATTCGTTGCGGCAGCTCATCCATGAACTGCGGACCCCGCTGAATGCGATTTTGGGGTTTGCCGAAATGATCGACCAGCAGCTGCTGGGACCAGCGGCCCTTGCCTATCGTGCGCAGGTGCAGGCGATTATTCAGGACGGCGAGCGCCTGCTCGAAATGGTTGATGACCTTGACCACGCGGCGCGTGTCCGGCGGGATGCGGCACCAGCCGATCAGGTGAGCGACGCCGGTGCAATGCTGATGCGCATTGAGGCCAGCTTGCAGCCGACACTGAAAGCGCGTGATGTTCATCTGGCGGTGACGGCGGACCAGACTGTCGAGGTGCCCGGCGTCAGTCCCGCCGAGCTCGAACGGATGATGGCGCGTTTGATCGGGGCAGCCCTTGCGCTCGCGGCACCCGGCGAAGTTGTGGCTGTGTCCTTATCGGAAATGGCGGCGGGCAATACTATACTGTCCGTTGCGCGTCCGACAAAGCTGGCCGGGGTCAGTGATACAGTGCTGCTCGATCCCGGTTATGATCCCGAATTGCCGTATCCGGATGCTCCGTTGCTGGGGCTTGGGTTTACCTTGCGGCTCGTCGAGAGCCTGGCGCGCGATATTGGCGGGCGGTTTTCGATTTCGGCCGAGGCATTTGTCCTGACGCTTCCGACGGTTTTGGCACAAGCCGACTTGCCAGCGGGAACGCCTTGAGCGTAACGGGAGAATACGCTTGGGGGCCTGTAGCTCAACGGTAGAGCCGGCCGCTCATAACGGCTAGGTTGCGGGTTCGATTCCTGCCGGGCCCACCAGCGCGCGCTTGGCGAGACGAAATAGCGCTCGCTATTTCGACTGCGCAGCGCGCGCGGCCAGCGGCACCTCGGTGCCGGCTGACGACTTGGGCTTTGCCCAAGTCTGCACACATTGAAATTCGTTCAAACCATCGCTTGCTTTATCAGGCGGGTCGCGGCAAAGCCGCGCCGTCGGTCGCGTGGTCACGCGCCGTCCGGGTTTGTGCGTCGGGCAATTAGCTTCGCTAATCGTTCCGCGCACTGCACCGGGGAGTGGCGCAGCCTGGTAGCGCATCTGGTTTGGGACCAGAGGGTCGCAGGTTCGAATCCTGTCTCCCCGACCATTATATCGGTGATTTATAAGTCACTGATGTAATTCAGAAAAAGAGGCAATTTGTGGCCTGTGCAGAAACTGTGTAGAATTTCTGCGATTTGCATCCAATTTCGGCACGTTGAAACCGCCGCTTTATTGTTATCTAAAGCGCGGTAGGGGCAAAGCGCCCTGCTACAGGAATAAAATCCGAAGTATCAGACATGGCGGCCCTAAACATATGGCGTGCGGAGGGCTGAAACAGCCCTCCGCACGAGTTACTTATTTGTGGTCCATGCTGCCCATGTTATGCTCGTCGACAGACGCAGCGTCCTTATCCTTGCAACAGGCCATTTTGCCGTCCTCGCCTTTTTTGCAGCAACAGCATTCTTTCTTGGGTGTTGGTGCCGGTTCGGCGGCGAAGGCGGTGGTGGACATTGTGAGCGCAAGCGCGCCGAGCAGATGTTTGGTTTTCATGATAAAACTCCATTAGATGATTGAATATTTTAGCCTTTGACCAATTCGCGGCGGCGGGGTCAGTGGCTCACCCCCGAATTCGGCAAGCGGTGTTTCAGTTGGAACGTCAAATAAGGGGCTTTGGCAAATAAGTGATTGCGGCTGCACCGGCGTATCAATTTTCGGGAACAGGCAGGTGATGCAGCCGCCCATTATGCCTTGGCTAGGTTGTTGATGTTTATCCTCGCTGCCATCCATGTCGGCGCATTCGGTTACGGACATCGTAATGGGTATTTGCGGCGTTGCGCAAATTGGATCGCTTCGCACGAACAGGGCGAAAGCAATCAGCAAGACGCCTAGTCGCGTCATGCCTTGCGTCGTCGCCGGAATGGCCCGCGCATGAACAGAAGCACCGTTCCAGCCAAACCAAGGAATATCCCCCCGATAGCAAATCCCAACAGCCACCATGTGTTGAAATTCTCATGGTTCTTCCAATCCATGATGTGCAGACCCCAGAAGAAATCATAAAGCCGCCACGTTCCGGTGCGAACGGCTGTGATCCGGCCCGTATCAACGGCCACGAAAACACGCGTGGCTTCTGGATCGGCAAACGCAATGCGCCATGCCGGCACTGCGGCGCGATATTCGGTGCTTTCCGATGTGACATAGGACGCGCTGGCGCTGGGCTTTGCGCCCGATTTCCAGGCTGCTCTGGCAATAGCGGTAGCCTGACCGGCATCGACGGGCGGAAGCGCTGCACCCGCTCCCGCATCAAACAGCTTGACGCCCTTGGCCGTGGTAACTTCCGCAACAGCGCGATCGCCGATCACGCGCCAGGTGATTGCGCTCACCGGGGCGTCGGCACGTGCGGTGATCAGCGCCGGGTCTGCAAAGCGGGTGCCCGCTGGAATCGGCGTCGCGGCCTTGCGGTCAACCAGATGTTCGCCGCGTACCTTGTCGACGGGCAGAAAGCTCATCAACGCGCCACTGGCGAACCAGATCAGCAACTGGGCGCCGATGATCAGGGCCAGCCATTTGTGGACGCGGCTTGCCATCAAGTGCAACCGGCGACGCTTTCGGTTCAGAACCAGAATCTTATTCCGGCGACGACATTGACCACATCATTATCCTCTCCAGCCGCGCGGGCAAAGCGAGCGGTCGTCCCGACCTTCTTTGCCCACTCGACGCCGACATAAGGCGCGAACTCGCGTTTGATCTCATAACGCAAGCGAACGCCCAGCTCGAGGTCCGAAAGCCCCGCGCCGACGCCATTTGCCGGCACGTCCTGCGCCGCCAGATTAAATTCGACGCGCGGCTGAAGAATCAGCGCCTGCGTAATCCGCTGGTCATAGCTGCCCTCGACACGCGCCAGCACATCGCCTTTGTCCGATAGAAACAACTGCGCACCGACATCAAACCAATAGGGCGCGATGCCCTCAATCCCGATGACGGCATAGGTTCGCGACGGATCGGGTTTTACATCATAGCGGACCCCTGCTTCCAAATTGAAGTAGGGCGCAATTGCACGCGCGTAGAGCAACTGAAACTCGGCCTGTTCGGTGGCGCCGCCGAATGATCCTTCCCCTTCGGTTTTGACAACGACGCGGTTGATATCGCCGCCAAACCAGCCTTCGCCTTCCCAGCGGTAGCCATCCGCCCCTTTACGAGCCTGATATTCGGCAAGATTGAACAGGATCATCGAATTGCCGAGGCCGCCATTTTCGCGACGCAAGGCTTTACGGGCCTCAGCCATTGCCGCCGGATCGAACAAGGCATCGGCAGCATGGTCAGCCGGTGGCGCAGGGGCTGGCGTGGTGCCGATTTCTTCGTCTGTCTGGGGTGGCGGCATCGCGTGACCGGCATGAGGATCAGCCGTTTGCGCCACAGCAGGCACGGCCAAAGCCAGTGCGAAAACAACCGCAATCAAGCGCTTCATGCCGCATCCTCATCGTGGCGTACCGTGACAACGCGGAACATGCCTGAATGCATATGAAGCAGCATGTGACAGTGGAACGCCCAATCGCCGAGCGCGTCGGCGGTCAAATCAAACGACACTTTGCCACCCGGCAAGACGTTGACGGTATGCTTCATGGGATGGCGACCAGGATTGCCCGTCACCACTTCAAAGAAATGGCCATGTAAATGGATCGGGTGCGGCATCATCGTGTCGTTGATGAGGTTGACGCGGACACGCTCGTTATGTCGGAACGCGATCGGGTCTGCGCCGTCGCTGTATTTCACACCGTCGAATGACCACATGTAGCGTTCCATGTTGGCGGTCAGATGCAAGTCGATTTCGCGCGATGGTTTGCGCTTGTCGGGATTGGGCGCGAATGATTTCAAATCCTTGTAGGTCAGCACGCGGTGATCGACCGTCTCAAGTCCGGTGGGGCGCTCTCCGGTGCGATCCATGGGCATGGGCGACAGGGTGGCCACGCCCGGTCCCATCTTGACCTGTGGCGCCACCGACGGATCGCGCATTTTCATTGCGCCCATATCGTGGCCCATGGCCGCGTGATCCATGCCGGCCATGTCGCCGCCAGCTGCCATGTCCATATCGCCCATCCCCATGTCTTTCATGGTGAGCAGCGGACGCTCACGGATTGCCGGGATGGCGGCGACCATCCCCATGCGCGGCGCAAGTGTCGCGCGACATTGGCCCGAACGGTCGATGGCTTCAGCGATAAAACCGTAAGCCTGATCGGTCTTTGGTTGGACAATCACGTCATAGGTTTCGGCAACCGCAATCTGGAACTCGTCGGTTTCGACCGGCTGCACCGGCTGACCATCGGCATGAACCACGGTCATCGGCAATCCGGGGATGCGGACGTTAAAATTGGACATCGCTGATGCGTTGATGATGCGCAGGCGCACTCGCTCACCCGGTGTGAATAGCCCCGTCCAATTTTCGACCGAGCTATGGCCGTTGACCAAATATGTGTAGGTCGATCCCGTCACATCGGAAATATCGGTCGGGTCCATCCGCATCTGGCCCCACATGCGGCGGTCTGCAGCGGACTGATCCTTGCCCGCAAGCTGTCCGGCAAGCGTCTGCTTCTGCCGGTTGAAATAGCCTGCCATTTTCTTGTTTTTCTGGAAAATTGTGTGCGCGTGCATGAAGCTCCAGTCGGACAGCACAATCACATGCTCGCGGTCGTAGGCGACCGGATCACGCCCCGCCGGGTCAATCACTATCGCGCCGTAAAGCCCCATTGCTTCCTGCATTCCCGAGTGGCTGTGATACCAATAAGTGCCGGATTGTTTGACCGGAAATTCATAGACGAACGCCTGCTTGGGCTTGATGCCGGGAAAGCTGATCCCCGGCACCCCGTCATACTGGAACGGCAGCAACAGGCCGTGCCAGTGGATTGACGTGTCTTCATCAAGCGTGTTTGTCACAGAAAGGCGAACATTCTGACCTTCTTTCAGGCGAATGATCGGTGCAGGCAGTTTGCCGTTGACGGTGATGGCATGGCCACTCTTGCCGCCGGTCTTGAACGCACTGTGACCGATGCTAAGCGCAATGTTCTCACCCGACAAAATATCTGTAGAACTGGCCGCACCATGCGTTCCGCTTGTCGCCCAAGCCGGGAAAAGTGGCGCAAGCGCTAAGCCCCCCCCGGCATAGGCTGCACCGCGCAACAGGTTTCGGCGATCAACGGTCGTTACCAGGGTCATAAAGCGTCCACTATTCGGTTCTGACCATGATACGCGGCTCCCCAGCTAATCCCTCAATAATTCGGTCAATCGTCCGCGCGCACGGTAAAGCCGCGTTTCAACGGCCTTTTCGCTGATCCCCAATACCTGCGCGGTCTCGGCCTGTGTCAGCCCCTCGATGGCGCGCAACACCAGCGGCTCGCGGATGGCGAGTGGTAGTGTCGAAATCGCAACTTGAACGCGCGCAAGTTCGGCGCGATCGGAAATCTGTTGATCGGCGGCGAAACTGTCCTCCGCAATTGTTGCAGCCGCCTCAATAGGCAGTGCAAATGAAAAGAACCGCCGCACCGCCCGTCGTCGCGCCCAATCGCGGCATTTGTTGATTGCAATGCGTGAGACCCATGTTTTGAAAGGCCGCGTGCCGTCATAGCTTTTTAGTGCTGCAAAAGCCGACACAAAAGCTTCTTGGGTAACATCTACAGCAGCATCGCTATCGCCAATCGTTCCGCGCACGAGCCGGAATACTGGTTCACGGTAACGACCCAGCAAAGCGGTGTAGGCGGATTGCCTTCCATTGAGCGCCAGCGCCGCTAATTCGGCGTCCGAACAGTCGTCCAGAGCCAGTGTCATTTTTGATTGGCAGTCAGTGCCTTGACCACGGCTGCATCAAATTTCGCTTTCTGATCGGGCCGCAGCAGCGCGCGCATTGCAAAGATATGCTCGAGCATCTCTTTTTGCAGTTGCCCCATGACAATGTGCGACTGGTCAACAGCGGCTGAAACCTCGGCACCATAGCCATGTTCGCTCTCAATCGCGGCAGCAAGTTTGGCATTGTCCGCGCGCATTTCGAGTTCGAGCGCCTGCTTGCGTATGGCGAACTGCTTTTCCAGAGCCTCAAGTTTGGTGTGTTGCGCAGCATCAAGGTCGAGACCGTTGTGCAAAAGCGCATGAAGTTCGTTTTCCGGCGGGGGAGGCGGAACAACCAGCCAGCGTCCCGCGAAGACGCCGCCAAGCGCTGCCAGAAAAACAATAAGTGCAATCAATATTGTCCGACGCGAACCGTTCATTCGCTGCTGTCCAGCAAGGTTGACGGAGCAAGAGCCGCCGGTGCGCCGAAAGGCGAAAGATTGGAGGCGGCTTGTGCTGGCATTCCGGGAACAGCAGCGCCTGCAAGACCCAGTCCCAATGCGGCGACAACAGCGAATCCTATCACGCTTCCTGAAAGCGGGGCAGCAGCTTCCCGGCGTTCGGCAAGCTGAGAAAGCACAGCATCATCTATCGCCATAAGACGCGGCGGCAGTGGTGCCGCACGCAATCCATCAAGCATGTCGTCAAGGCCGGTCATTCCCGTATCTCCAAACTTCATGCCTCATATACGCGGGATCGCGGCAAAGCCCTTAACAGATTTGATATGAGGGGCCGGGTGCCGTGATGCGTATCAGACAATGAACATCCCGTTTGGAGAATTCTGATGATAAAGTTTCGCCTGTTGTTGGCTGCCCCCGTCCTTGCCGCACTCGCCTTGGCCGGAACCGCACAAGCGCATGCCAAGCTCGTGACATCTTCACCGGCTGCCAATGCGACGGTTGCAAAGCCTTCCAAAATCGTCCTGACTTTCAATGAAAAGCTGGTCGCCAAATTCGCCAGCACCACGCTCACCATGACCGGAATGCCGGGTATGAAGGATCATGCACCGATGAAAATCACCGGGTTCACCTCAGTGATGAGCAAGGACGGCAAGACCCTGACTCTGCTGATGAAGCGTGCATTGGTTGCGGGCACCTACAATCTCAAATGGGCGGCTGCGGGAGCAGATGCCCACCGGATGGAAGGCAGCTTCACCTTTATCGTCACGTAAGGGCGTGACCGACCCACTGAATATCGGCATTCGGTTCGCGCTTTATGCGAACCTGATGCTGCTGTTTGGATTGCCCTTATTCGGGCTGTATGCTTTGACAGGCGCGGAACGGCTGCAAAATGCCGTTCTACCGCTTCGCTCCATAATCGTCTGGCTTTCGCTTTCGGGGATCGCACTCTCGCTGCTGAGCATCGTCGCCATGACGGCTTCGATGGCGGGCGTTCGATTCCTTGCAGTTAATACTGCCTCGGTCAGCATGATGATATTTGAAACGACAATGGGCAACGCTTGGCAGGTGCGGATGCTCGCGCTGGTTATGACACTGGCCGCTGCTCAGTTTCTATTGCGTAACAGCACCGCGCTATGGTTGTCGCTTGTTGCTTTTGCGTCGGCGTTTACTCTGTCATCCCTCGCATGGACAGGACATGGGGCCGCAAGCGAAGGGTCTGCCGGAACCGCACAACTCATTGCCGACATTATCCACCTGCTCGGTGCGGGCGCATGGCTTGGTGCACTCGCCGCGCTTACGATCATGCTGTCTCGCGGTGCGCAAGCATTCGATGAAGACTATTTGAGGCTGACGCACCGCGTGCTCGAAGGTTTTTCGGTCGCGGGAACGGTCATCGTCGCGCTGGTTGTCGGCTCGGGGCTGGTAAATAGCTGGATGCTGGTCGGTCCGCAAAATGTGCTGACTCTCCCTGCAACGCGCTATGGCCAGTTGCTGATCGCCAAACTCCTATTGTTTGCTATCATGCTGGCTCTGGCTGCCGCAAACCGGTTCAGGCTAACCCCAGCATTCGACCGCGCGCTGCAAAGCGGCGGAACATCCGGGGCCATAGCCAAGTTGCGCAAGAGCTGTGCTCTTGAACTGGGCATCGCTCTCATCATTCTTGGCCTTGTCGCATGGCTCGGAACGCTCGAACCGCCCAATTCGATGTGACGTGCCAAGGAGCCCGATCCGTGACGACACCAGATAATAGCCCGCATGCAGCACCGGTCGCTGCCTTGAGTGCGATCTGGACCTGCCCGATGCACTCCGAAATCCGGCGTGATGGCCCGGGCACTTGCCCGATTTGCGGGATGGCGCTTGAGCCCGAAGAGCCATCACTCGATGATGCACCAAATCCTGAACTGGTCGATTTTACACGGCGCTGGTGGGTGTCGGCGGTGCTGGCGGTGCCGCTACTGACCCTGACGATGGGAACGGAGTTTCTAGGCCTTCATCTGGTCGATCCCGCATATTCACCGTGGATTCAATTGGCGCTAACCGCACCTATCGTCCTGTGGGCAGGCTGGCCGTTCTTCACGCGCGGGTGGACGTCGATCGTCACGCGCAAGCTCAATATGTTTACGCTCATCGCGATCGGCGTCGGTGCGGCGTTTCTCTACAGTTTGGTTGCGACGTTCGCGCCGGGTCTGTTTCCGGATAGCTTTAGAATGCACGGCGGGATGGTGCCGGTCTATTACGAAGCGGCTGGCGTGGTCGTGGCGCTGGTGTTGCTCGGCCAAGTGCTGGAGCTGCGGGCAAGGGCGGCAACTGGCCAAGCCATCCGCGCGCTGCTCAATCTCGCACCGAAGACCGCGCGACGCATCGATGCCGATGGCACCGAAACCGAGATTCCCTTAGCCGACGTCCAGCCAAGCGACCGCCTGCGCGTGCGTCCGGGCGACGCCGTGCCGGTCGACGGCGTTGTGATCGAAGGACGCTCATCGGTCGACGAATCCATGCTCACAGGCGAACCTATGCCGGTCGCCAAAGAAGCCACAAGTGTGCTGACCGGCGGCACGGTCAACGGCACCGGCAGCCTTGTCATGGAAGCGCGGGCCGTTGGCAGCGATACGATGCTCGCGCGCATCGTCCGCATGGTCGCCGAAGCCCAGCGGAGCCGCGCACCGATACAGGCGGTGGCTGACAGGATTGCGGGGTGGTTTGTGCCGCTGGTCATCGCCATTGCGCTCGCCGCCTTCGCAATATGGAGCCTTGTCGGACCCGAGCCCCGCATCGGTCATGCGCTGCTCAATGCGATTGCTGTCCTCATCATCGCCTGTCCTTGTGCGTTGGGACTGGCGACACCGATGTCGATCATGGTGGCAACCGGGCGCGGCGCGCATGCCGGCGTCTTGGTCAAACATGCCGAAGCCCTGCAAGCGCTCGAGAAAGTCGATACGCTGGTGATCGATAAGACGGGAACGCTTACCGAAGGCAAACCCAAGCTCATCGCCATCGAGACAATCGGCGGCATGGCGGAAAATGAATTGCTGGCCCTGACGGCAGCCGTAGAAGCACGTTCAGAGCATCCGCTGGCCCATGCCGTTGTGAATGCCGCGCAGGAACGCAAGCTGACGCTCGGCGAACCTGAGAATTTCGAGGTTCAGGTCGGGGCGGGCATTAGCGCGCAAATTGGCGGGCGCGCTGTCGTGATCGGCAACGCCGCACAGATGCAGCGCATCGGCGTCGATCCGGTGCCGCTCAATGATGCTGCCGAGGCCAGGCGTCGCGAGGGTGCTGGCGTCATGCTGGTTGCGGTCGATGGCAAACTTGCAGGGTTCGTTGCGGTCGCTGATCCGGTCCGCGCCAATGCGCGCGAAGCTATCGAAGCGCTGCGTAAACAAGGCCTGCGCGTCATCATGCTGACCGGCGATAATCCTACAACCGCTCAGGTTGTTGCCGACGCCGTGGGCGGTCTCGATGGCGTTCATGCCGAACTCAAGCCCGACGACAAAGCGCGCATTGTTGGCGAACTCAAAGCGGCTGGCGCAAAGGTCGCGATGGCGGGTGACGGTATCAACGATGCGCCAGCACTGGCCGCCGCCGATGTCGGTCTCGCCATGGGAACGGGCACCGACGTTGCCATGGAAAGCGCGGGCATCACGCTGACCAAGGGCGATCTCGCCGCCGTTGTCCGCGCCCGCGCGCTCGCCAAGGCGACAATGCGTAACATCCGGCAAAATCTGTTCTTCTCGTTCCTGTTCAACGGGATCGGTGTGCCGGTCGCGGCGGGCGTGTTGTATCCGTTTTCAGGCATATTGATGTCGCCAATGTTTGCAGGTGCGGCGATGGCGCTATCATCGTTCACCGTTGTGATGAACGCGCTTCGGCTCAATCGGGTGAAGCTGTGATCTGAGCACGACAATTGGTTGCGTCCTCACCACGACCATCGACATTTATGACGCGCGCCGTGCATAGCGCGGCATGATCAAAGTCGATGGTATTTGGGCACCGCCGATTGCGAGCGCCGTGCCGCGCGACATATGCACCGATTGCGGTATCTCGCGCACGACCGAAGCAAAGCGCTGCGGAACGGCGTGCCAGTTTATAAAACCCGCCTATGCGGCGCTTGAAACCAACGTGCATGGCCGTGCGCGGGACCCAGCACGCCCTGATGAGATCTATTTCGGCCCGTTCCGGCGGATGGTTCGCGCAAGGCTCGCGGCACCGCTAGCGGGCGCGCAATGGACCGGGATTACGACGCGGCTTGGCGAGCGGTTGCTCGAAACAGGTGCGGTCGACGCGATTCTGACGCTTGCGGCCCACCCCGATGATCGCTGGCAGGGTGTACCTGTGATTGTCACCAAGCCCGAAGGCATGGCGCAGGCGCGCGGCATGCGGATGGGTTATGCGCCGTTGTTGGCGCTGTTCGAACCGGCGCGGGCGGCGGGGCACAAGCGCATCGGCATTATCGGCATTCCGTGCCAGGTTCATGCGCTGCGGGCGCTTGAGCAAACATTGGGTTTTGAGCGGATCTACGTTATCGGCACGCCGTGTTCGGACAATACGACGACTGCAAAGTTTCATGAATTCCTCGCGCTGCTCGATGAGGATCCCGACAGCATCACCTATCTCGAATTTCGCGCGGATTATCATGTCGAGTTGCGCTTTGCTGATGGGCGCGAGCGGCTGATTCCGTTTCTGCAATTGCCGATTTCGCAACTTGCGCCCGATTTCTTTCCGCTGACCTGCCGGACCTGCGTTGATTACACCAACGTCCTTGCCGACGTGACCGTCGGCTACATGGCGGGGCAGGGGGATCAGTGGCTGATTGTGCGCAACGAACGCGGTGAGGAGCTTGTTTCGCTGCTCGGCAATGAATTGAAAACTGAGCCTCTGGGAAGCGCGGGAAAGCGCGCCGGCCCGGTGAAGGGCTTTATCGCCAATGTCGAGCGCGCGGCGGGCGGGCTGCCGCTGCGACGGATGCCCGATTGGGTGCGGCCGATCGTCAGCTGGATGATGCCGCGCTTCGGGCCACGCGGTCTCGAGTTTGCGCGGACGCGGCTCGAGATGAAAGCCGCAGAAACCGTCATCCATTTGCGGCGCGAGCGGCCACGGCGGGTCAAAAATATGGTGCCGCCGCATGTCTGGGCGTTGCTCGCGCCCTATGGAATTAAGCGCGCAAGCGACGAATAAAGAAAAGGGCACCCGATCCGAAGACCAGGCGCCCGTATTCTGTCTGCTAAGAAAGCCGAAGGCTTACTTGGCAGCTGCGTCCGTCGCGTTATCGACAGCGGCAACAGCATTGTCGGTTGCGTTGGCAACAGCAGCCGTGGCGTTGTCAGCAGCATTGTCGACAGCAGCAACGGCGTTATCGGCAGTTGCTTCGAGGTTGTCGGCAGTGTTTGCGATTTCGCTCATGGCGTTATCGCCAGCGTCGATCACGTTCTGCGCTTCAGGGGTCTTGTTGCAAGCCGACAGCGCGAGGAGGCCAGTGGCTGCGAGAACGAGTGAGAACTTCTTCATGCTATGGGTTTCCTTGGGAAAGACATACATGCGGGCGGCACGATGCCGTCGCTATATGCCTTAATAGTGCCACAATTCGCCGCGTCAATGCCTTAATCACACTGAGCCAGTGTGGCTTTCCAAACATCCCTGTCTCCGCTAACTGCCGCACAAATCCAGTCACTTCGCGCAAGAGAGCTCCCCGACCGATGGCCGTTCAATATTCCTATGTCATGAAGGGCTTGACCAAGACCTTCCCTGGCGCTGCCAAGCCGATCCTCAACAATATCCACCTGCAATTCCTGCCGGGGACAAAGATCGCAATCATCGGGGTCAATGGCGCGGGTAAATCGACGCTGATGAAAATCATTGCGGGCTATGACACCGAATATAATGGTGAGGCTTGGGCGGGCGAGGGCATCCGCGTCGGCTATCTCGCGCAGGAGCCGCAGCTCAATCCCAAAAAGAATGTCCGCGAAAACGTCATGGATGGGGTCCGCGACGTGGCCGACATGATGGACCGGTTCAACGAAATCTCCAC
>JAYUQI010000064.1:0-13555 GCA_043756805.1 Sphingomonas sp. | reverse complement strand
GGCGGACCAGAGGGCAACCATGTCGGGACGTGAGTAGCGTTCTATCATGCGGGAGCGCCTAGCAGGGACAAACCGACGCGACAACGCGGTCGGTCGAGCAACGCAGATGGGTTCTGCCCGTTTACCCTTCAGCGGCTTCGATGTCGCTCCTGTGTTGCTTATAAAAACTGGAGATAAATTGTGAAATCCATTCTTATTGCCGCCAGCATGATGGCGCTGGCATCGCCCGCCCTTGCCCAGACGACTGGCCCAGCGCCTGCGAGTCCGCCTGCGTCTACGGAAATGCCGCAATCTTCGGCACCGTCAACGGATAGTGCTGCGCCTGCCGCTGCCCCTGCGACCGATCCGAAAGCGATCATCGCGTCAGAATTTCCGACGTACGACAAGGACGGTAATGGCTCTTTGGCGAAGACCGAGTTCGATACATGGCTGACCGCGCTGAAGGACAAATCGGGTGATACCTCGATGAAGCCCGCAGACAAATCGGCGTGGCTTAAAAGTGCGTTCACGACAGCTGACAAAGACAAGAGCAAAGGCGTCAGTCTTGCCGAGTTGACCGATTACCTGACTGCTGCTGGCTAAGCAGCAACGGGTCGCAAGGCGGGCCTCTCTGTAACGAGGGGCCCGTTTTACTATTCCCCTTTTACCGCAACCACGTCGGCCATGCGGATTGCGTCCAGCATTTTAGCGCCAGCCATGAAGACCGCACCGCTGCATGCGGCGAATAACAGCCAGCCGCCAAATCCGGGATAGGCCGACAGATAGGTCTTGCCGCGTTCCATCGCGCCCGTCGCCAGCGCATAGGTGATCAGATAGACTTCCCACCTTGTCTTGATAACGAACAAGCGACCGATTTTTTTCCACATGAAAGTGTTGACGCAAGGACCGCGCCAGTGGCGGAAAAGCGTTAATCGGTCTTAACAACTATGGTAAATTGTCAGTTAACCCGACAGTTCGGTAATAGCGAGTTCGGCCAGCAATGCGGCACGTGCAGTTGCGATTTCCGTCCATAAGTTGGGCACGGCAAGGTCAGCTGGTGCGATGGTTTCAGGCCAGAAGCGCGTTATAACATTAGCGATCCGGTCAAGTTTGGCTTCATCGACGATGAAACGCGGATCGATCGCCGGAGGATCGGCAACGACACGCAGGCGTAGACACGCAGGGCCACCACCATTCGCCATCGATTCACGGACATCGACGGGAATGGCAGCGCGGATCGGGCCGTTGCCGACGATATGCTGGTCAAGCCAGGCGCGGACGCGGGGGTGCTCATGCGCTTCGGTCGGCAAGATCAAAGCCATGCCGCCGGCCGGTCGTGTTACGAGCTGGGCGTTGAACAAATAGCTTTGGATCGCGTCTGTCAGTGATACGGTGCTGGCGGGCACTTCGACGATTTCGACTTCGGGGAAACGCATCCTGAGATCATCGTAGAACCGATCCTTGTTTTCGAAGGCCTGTTCATGGGCAAAAAGTACGCGTTCGTTGGCGACGGCGACAACGTCATTGTGAAATGCACCGGCGGCGATGGCTTCGGTTGATTGCTGGACAAACAGCGCGTTCTTGATCGCGTGGCGGCGGGCGACGGCTTGCGAGGCTGTGAGATGCTGGCGCGCCGGGAACGGGCCGCCGGCCACGCCATAGACAAACACCTCAACACCCGCGCTGCCATGATCAGGACACAGGCGCATGTGGTTGGCGGCGCCTTCATCACCGAAGGGTGGCTGGACCGGCGCGTGCACTTCGAACGCTTCATGCGCGAAGACCGTCTGCAATTGCCGCAATGTGCCGCGCCATTCGTGGCTGCGGTGCGGCATCGTGACGAGATTAGCGACGGTCAGGTGGCATTTGCCATCGGCGGCGTCGGGGGCGGGCGTGACCGTTGCTGCGTTTGCCGCCCACATTGATGAGGCGGACAGCGAACAGGCAAGCAGGCCGGGGTCTGCGTCTTCGGCTGTCGTGGCCAGTGCGCCGAGCCATTCGCGGTTTGGCCGATCCTGCGGCATGAACACGCCCTGCGCGAGGCCGAGGCGGACATTGGCGCGCATCTTTTCAATGCCTTGCAAGGCGGCGGCGCGGGGATGCGATACGCCGCCTGCGTTCTTCGCCGACGCAAGATTACCGAGACTGAGGCCTGCGTAGTTATGGCTCGGCCCGACGATGCCGTCGAAGTTGATTTCGACCAGCTTCGATCCAGAACCGCTCATTGCGGCGCGACCTGAACTGTCTGGCCGGGTTCGACAGCGAGCGCTTTTGCACCGTCGGGGTCGATGATGCCATCGTTGGTGACGCATGCCCATGCGGCACGGAAGTCCGCGAGCTGGCCACAAGCGGCGATTGCCCGCGCTGCTGAATTTACAGCGATTTTCGTGATCTCGACATCGCGCGATTTAGCGACGGTTTTCACATGGTCGGTGCGCGTGTGCATCGTCGGGCCACCGTCGAAAATGTCGATATAATGATCGTGGACAAAGCCTTCGTTCTCGAGCATCCGCATTGCGGCGCGACCGCTGGGATGCGGCAGGCCCATGACAGCGCGTGCGCTTTCGGGGAGCAACGCGGTGTAGATCGGATGCTTGGGCATCAGATCGGCAATGAACTGGAAACCGTTGACTGCATTGAAAGCGTCGGCTTCGGGGAACGTCATCCCGAAGAATTTGCCCGCGAGGCCATCCCAGAAGGGCGAACCGCCGCCTTCATCGAACACGCCGCGCAGCTCGGCGAAAATGCGCTCGGCAAAGCGCAGACGGTGCGCGCGGATGTAGAGATAACGGCTGCGCGCGAGCAGCATGCCGAGGCCACCTGCGCGTTCATTGGGATGGAGGAACAGCCCGCCGACTTCGCTTGCGCCTTCGAAGTCTGTCGAGAGCGACAGCATTTCGGCGCGGAAGGTGCGGTTCAGCTCGGATGATGTCTGCGTCAGCGTGCCGATGCGGTAGCTGTAGAACGGCGCGCTCTCGCCGATCTTGCTGTAAATCTGGCAGGTGCCGCGGACGTGGGGATCATTGATGTTTTCGAGCATCAGAACAATCAGATCATCCTGAAGTGTGTCCTCGGCGCGCGCAAAGCTAGCCTCGGCGCGGGCGAGCTTGGCTTTCAGATTGGGTTTGTCGGGCGGGAGGTTGGTAAAGCCGCCACCGGTCAGTTTCGCCATTTCGTAAAGCGAACCGAGATCTGACGCGCGCGCGGCGCGAAGGCGGAAGGTCATTTGGGGAAAGCTCCGGTTGCGATGCGGTGGAGGGTCAATGCCGACAGCATCGCCCGCTCCGCCAAAGAGTCGACGATCAGATACTCGTCGGATGAATGAATGGCACCGCCGCGCACGCCCATCGTGTCGACCATCGGCACGCCGCAGGCCGCGATGTTGTTACCGTCGCACACGCCGCCAGAGGCTTTCCATGTTATCTGCTGGCCAAGATCGGCGCCGCATTGCTTAACAAGCGTGAAGAGCGCTTCGGCTTTGGCATCCATCGGTTTTGGTGGACGGCCAAAGCTGCCGTGAGTGTGGATATGGACGTCGTGCGCGGCGGCAATGCTGGCAACGATGCGGTCGATTGCGGCTTTGGCATGCGCTTCGATCCCGGGTGTGGCGGGGCGAAGGTTGACGCGGAGGACGGCATGGTCGGGCACGACATTGTTCGGGCCACCGCCGTCGATCTTTGCCGGGTTAACGGTCAGGCCGGGGGCTTTGAGCGCTGCAAGGTCGAGCGCGAGCGCGGCGGCGGCAAGGAGGGCATTGCGGCCATCTTCGGGGTTGCGACCGGCGTGGGCGGATTTGCCGGTGACGATGAAGCTGAAATTGCCGCTGCCGGGGCGGGCACCTGCGAGCGTGCCATCGGGAAGGGCGGCAGGTTCATAAGTGAGCGCGGCGATTTTGCCCCGAGCGAGGTCAGCGATGAGTGCGGCGGACGAAGCGGAGCCGGTTTCCTCGTCACTGTTTATGATGACGTCGTAGCCGAGCGCCGAGGCTTCGGGGCTGGTTTCGAATGCTTTGAGTGCCGCGAGCATGACGGCAATGCCGCCCTTCATGTCCGCCGTGCCGGGGCCGTTGATGACGCCGGGTTCGATTTCGCGAAGGCTCTGAAACGAGTGATCGACCGGGAAGACGGTGTCCATATGGCCGGTCAGGAGGATGCGGCGGTTCGCCTGCGGGCGGACGTTGAGGTGAAGATGATGGCCGCGCTGGATGCTGCGGGTGCTGCCGTCGGGAAGGACTGATTCTTCGGGCGCGGGGTCGACAAGGCGGACGACGCCGGGAAGGGGCGCGAAGGTGTCGGCGAGCAATGCTGCGACTTGTGCGAGGCCTGCGAGGTTTCCGGTGCCGCTGTTGATCGCCGCCCATGCTTCGACTTGTGCCAGCATCGGCGCGGCGGCGGCATGATCTGTCAGGGCATGTTCGGTAGAGGATAAATTCATCATCGCTTCGTCTTAGTGGGAGACGGTATAAACACCAACCGCTTCCCTGAGCTTGTCGAAGGGATGTCCTTTCTTGAGCATTGTCACAAAAGAACGACAGGCCTTCGACAAGCTCAGGCATACGGTTTTTTGTGATTGCCGACGACCAACATGCGCGGCATAGCCACCGCACTCCTCCTCCCCGGGGTCCATTGACCAATCAGGAGCTTATCATGTCTGTCTATGTCGATCGTTCGGGCCTGAAGGTATCCGACGTCCTTGCCGCGTTTGTCGAGCGCGAGGCGCTGCCGGGAACGGGCATCGACGCCGTGCAACTGTGGGATGGGCTGGCAGCGATCCTTGCACGCTTTGCGCCGGTTAACCGGGCACTGCTCGCCAAGCGCGATGATCTGCAGGCGCAGATCGATGCGTGGCATGAGGCAAATCCGTTCGAACAAGCGGCGTATGAGGCGTTCCTGCGCGAGATTGGGTATCTTGTGCCCGAACCTGCGCCTTTCACGGTCGACACGGCGGGCGTCGATGCCGAGGTTGCAACAATGGCGGGGCCGCAACTGGTCGTGCCCGCGCTCAACACACGCTTTGCCCTGAACGCGGCCAATGCGCGGTGGGGCAGCTTGTATGACGCGCTTTATGGCACCGATGCGCTCGATGCGCCGCCCGCGAAGCCGGGGGGATATGATGTCGAGCGCGGGGCGGCCGTAATCGCGCGGGCCAAGGCTTTTCTGGATGAGGCCGTGCCGGGATGGCGCGATGACGCGCATCTCATAGGCACACGCGATAGCGCAAAGCTCTTTCACCATAATGGCTTGCGCATCGAAGTTGTATTTGATCGCGAGAGCGAGATTGGCCGCAATGATCCCGATGGCGTGTCGGATGTTATCCTTGAATCGGCACTGTCGACGATCGTTGATCTCGAGGACTCGGTCGCAGCAGTGGATGCCGAGGATAAGGTCGAGGCGTATCGCACCTGGCTCGGGCTGATGAAGGGCGATCTGACCGCGACGTTCGACAAGAGCGGCAAGCCGATGACGCGGTCGCTCGAGCCGGATCGCGAATGGATTGCCCCGGACAGTAAGCCGTTTACATTGCACGGGCGCAGTTTGTTGTTCGTGCGCAACGTCGGGCATTTGATGACCAATCCGGCTGTGCTGCTGTCCGACGGAGCCGAAGCACCCGAAGGCATTCTCGATGCGGTCCTTACATCGTTGATCGCCATGCATGATCAGAGCGGGAACTCGCGCGCCGGCAGCATCTATATCGTCAAACCCAAGATGCACGGCCCCGAAGAAGCAGCGTTCACCAATGATTTGTTCGACGCGACCGAGGACATGCTCGGGCTGGCGCGTCACACGATCAAAGTCGGCGTGATGGACGAAGAGCGCCGGACGTCAGCCAATCTGGCAGCGACGATCCATGCGGTGCGCCACCGGATCGCGTTTATCAACACCGGTTTCCTCGACCGCACGGGCGACGAAATCCACACATCGATGCAGGCCGGCGCGATGGTCGCGAAAGCGGAGATGAAGACGTCGGCCTGGATCAAAGCCTATGAAGCGCGCAATGTCGCCATCGGGCTTGCCTGCGGCCTTTCCGGCAAAGCGCAGATCGGCAAGGGCATGTGGGCCGCGCCCGACCGGATGGCCGACATGATGGTGCAGAAAATCGGACATCCGATGGCAGGCGCGAATACCGCCTGGGTGCCGTCGCCGACGGCCGCCACGCTGCATGCGATGCATTATCATCAGGTCGATGTTTTTGCGCGGCAGAAGGAACTCACCAGCATTGCGCCGCTGACCGATCTGCTGACGCTGCCGCTGGCGGGCGGGCATAACTGGAGTGATGCCGAAATCAAGCGCGAGCTGGACAATAATGCGCAGGGAATTCTCGGCTATGTCGTGCGCTGGATCGATCAGGGGATTGGCTGTTCGAAAGTGCCCGATATTGACGATGTCGGCCTGATGGAAGACCGCGCGACGCTGCGCATTTCGTCGCAGCATCTGGCGAACTGGTTGTTACACGGGGTCTGCACGTCGTCGCAGGTCGATGCCGCGATGGTGCGGATGGCTGCCAAGGTCAATGCGCAGAACGCGGGCGATCCGCTTTACCGGACACTAACGCCGGATAGCATGGCGTTCCGAGCCGCACGGGCGCTGGTGTTTGAAGGGGTGGCACAACCCAATGGTTATACCGAACCGTTGCTGCATAAGTTCAGGCAGGCAGTGAAGGCGGGTTAGGTGTCTGTTTCAATTTAACTAAACCGCATGCCTGAGCTTGTCGAAGGCCTGTCCTTCTTGTTCAGCAGTGGCTCCGAAGAAGGACAGCCCTTCGACAAGCTCAGGGATACGGATGGTATATCCGCGATTTGGGAAGCTGCCGAGGCTGTTGCCCAACTCGATCAACCGCTGGCCAAGGCGTTGCGCTGCGTCAGGATTGAAGGCGGAAATATAGTCTACAATCTCGTCAAGATTGGCGATGGCCTGATCCGACCAGATGACCTTCAATATCACTCGCCGACTTGTGGCCTTGGCAAGCGCTTGCCTTCGGACAGAGATTTGAGCCAATTCATAACCGCAGCGTTGGTCACGACGCGACCTGCCGCAACGTCGGTACAGGCACGGGCATCGGCCGCCGCTTCCGCTTCCGGACTACTGTTATCGCGAAGGAAATCTTCGTAACTCATATATCCAAAATATCATCACTGTTCAGCGATGGCAAATGTGCCGCAAACTCCTTCAAGACATCCTCGTACAACCGCCGTTTGAAGGGCACGATCAGGTCGGGGAGCTGCCAATGGTCGACCCATTGCCAGGCATTGAATTCGGGATGCTCGGTAGCGAGATTCACGTCCGCATCCGACCCGTGGAAGCGCGCCAGGAACCAGGCTTGCGTCTGGCCACCATATTTGCCGCCCCACAAGCGGCCATGCATTTCGGGGGGGAGATCGTAGAGCAGATCGCGCGAGGCGCGGGCGATGACGCTGACGAGATGCGGGCCGATGCCGGTTTCCTCTTCAAGTTCACGCAACGCCCCGTCTTGCGCGTCCTCGCCGGGATCGAGTCCGCCTTGCGGCATTTGCCAGGCGTCGAGGCTCGAATCGATGCGCTGGGCGACGAAGACGCGATTGTCCGCGTTGAGCAGCATGACGGCGGCAGCAGGACGGTAGGGCAGGCTCATGCGTATTCGGCGATCATCGCTTTCAGCACGGCAAGCGCGCCGGCGATATCGGCCTGTCCCGACGGGATGGCTTTGCGCAAGTTGATGAAGCCGTGGATATTGCCGACGGCTTCGCGATAGATTATCGGCACACCGGCAGAGATCAGGGCCGCTGCATAAGCGCGACCCTGATCGCGCAGCGGATCGAGGCCTGCGGTCATGATCAGCGTCGGCGGCATATCGGCATGATCGTGGCCAAGCGGGGCCGACCGGATATGCGATTCTTCGGCGGCATAGGCTGCCATAAAGTAATCCATCGCTTCGTAAGTGAGCAGTTTTCCGACGCCATGATCGCGGTACGACTGCCAGTCATTGTGATCCGCAACCACCGGATAGATCGGGAATTGGGCAATGACGGGGACAGCAGCTGGTTTGTCGCGCAGGGCCATCGTGACGACAATCGCAAGGTTGCCGCCCGCGCTGTCACCCGAGGGGATGAGGCCCGTGCAGGGGATGTTTTCGGCAATCCAGCGCGTCGCGGCTTCGCAGTCGTCGGGACCGGCGGGCCAGGGATGTTCGGGCGCGAGGCGATAATCGATGGCGATTACGGGAATGTCGAGCGCGCGGGCGGCTTCGGCACAATAGGGCTCGTGTGTCTGGAGGTTGCCGATAACGAACCCGCCACCGTGATAGAAAACCATGACGGGACCGGGCGCGCGGCTTTCGCGTGCGTCGTAAAGCCTTGCGGGAATCGCCCCGGCAGGTCCGGGGATCGACAGGTCCTTGATAACAGCAAGCGGGCCGGTTTCGGCTTCGGCGACGGGCCCCATTGCGACCATTTGGGCGCGTGCAGACACAGGATCGAGTTCGTGAACCTTTGGACCAGGCAGATTGTTGAGGAAGGTGAGGAACATCTGGACGTCGGGGCGGTCGATGGTGGTCATAGGGCTTTTCCTCTCGTCAGGTTGCGATTTGCGACCTAGCTAGCGGGGATGCTCCACGTCGTCCATCACCCCGATTATGTTGTGACCGCGAGCGGCGGCGCGCACCAGTTCAGCAAATATGGCGTCGTGATGGACGTGTTGCGCGGCGGACCGCTGATCGAACATATGCCTGAGGCGATGCCGGTGCGTTGGCTGGAGGCGGCGCATGATCCGCGTTACGTACAGGCCGTGCTGGCGGCGTCGGTCTCGCCCGAGATCGAGCGGCGGATCGGCTTTGCGGTGACAGCGGAAGTGGCGCGGCGGGCAGTGCTGAGCCCGGGTGGGACGTGGCTGGCGGCGAAACTTGCTCTGGAACACGGGTTTGCGGCGAATGCGGCAGGGGGGAGCCATCATGCGCTTCCCGATAGGGGCGCGGGATATTGCGTGTTCAATGATCTGGCGGTGGCGGCGTTAAGGGTGTTGGGCGACGGGGATGCGCAGCGGATATTGATCGTCGATTGTGACGTGCACCAGGGGGATGGAACGGCCGTGATCCTGGCAGGCCGCGAGGATGTGGCGACGCTTTCGATACATGCCGAAAAGAATTTTCCCGTGAGGAAGGCGCGCTCGACGGTTGATGTGGGATTGGCGGATGGGACGGGCGATGAGGACTATCTTACGGCTTTGGCAGCGGCGCTTGACGCGATGGTCGATGGCTTCCGGCCTGACCTTATCCTCTATCAGGCGGGCGTCGATGTGCACGTTGACGATAAACTGGGCCGGCTTGCCCTTACGGATCAGGGGATTGCGGCTCGTGATACGTTCATTGCGGGGCGGGCGAGGGCACTGGGTATTCCTCTCGCCAGTGCGATGGGCGGCGGCTATGGTGATTATGTCCACGCCGTTGCCGCGCGCCACGCCGCGACGATGCGGACGCTGGCTTCGACGTATTTCGATTGATTGCTGTGACAGATTTACTACTTTGGCAGAGGAGCCGAAGCGCCGTAGAGAGCGCCACCGACTCAAGCAGGATGATTTGATGGCCACCGCCGTTCAGGATTTACCGCCGCAGGATAACGCGGCGCCCGACCCCGAGAATATTGTCGTGCGCTTTGCTGGCGACAGCGGCGACGGGATGCAGTTGACCGGCGGGCAGTTCATGCTGTCGTCAGCGCTGGCGGGCAATGACTTTTCGACTTTTCCGGATTTTCCGGCGGAAATCCGTGCGCCGCAGGGGACGCTTTTTGGCGTCTCCGCGTTTCAGATCAATTTCGGGTCAACATCGATCGATACGGCGGGGGATGCACCAGACGTGCTGGTGGCGATGAACCCGGCGGCGCTGAAGACCAATGTCGGCGACTTGAAGCCCGGCGGGTTGATCATCGCCGATGAAGGCGAGTTTGGCGCGCGCAATCTGGCGAAGGCAGGATATGCCGAGTCGCCGCTGGGTGACGGGAGCCTCGCCAAGTGGCAGCTGATTTCGTTCAACATCTCGCAGCTGACGATGGACGCAGTGAAGCCGTTTGGCCTCGGCAACAAAGAAGCGCTGCGCTGCAAGAATATGTGGACGCTGGGGCTGGCGCTCTGGATGTTCGGACGGAAGCGTGCGCCGATTGTCGAGTGGCTCAACGCGAAGTTCAAGAAAACGCCGCTGCTGGCCGAAGCGAATATCGCAGCGCTGAATGCGGGGCATGCGTATGGTGAAACCGCCGAGTTGGGGGCTTCGGTAAGGCAACATGCGGTTGCGCCTGCCGAAGTCGAGCCGGGACTGTATCGCACCGTGACGGGGGCCGAAGCGCTGTCGCTCGGCCTGGTCGCGGGAGCAAAACTCGCCAATCTGAAGATGTTTTTCGGCGGTTATCCGATCACGCCAGCGTCGGCGATTTTGCATCATCTGGCGCGGCTGAAGGAATTTGGCGTCACGACGTTTCAGGCGGAGGACGAGATTGCGGCGATTGGGGCCGCGATTGGGGCGTCCTATGCGGGGCAGCTTGGGGTGACGTCGTCGTCGGGGCCGGGGATTGCGCTGAAAGGCGAGTTCATGGGGCTGGCGATCATGACCGAATTGCCGCTGGTCATCGTCAATTCGCAGCGGGGTGGGCCGTCGACCGGCCTGCCGACCAAGACCGAACAGTCGGACCTGTATCAGGCGGTTTATGGCCGCAATGGCGATGCGCCGATGCCAATTATTTCGGCACGTTCGCCGTCTGATTGTTTTGATTGTGCCATCGAAGCCGTACGGATCGCGGTGCAATTCATGACGCCGGTGATGCTGTTGACCGACGGCTATATCGCCAATGCCGCCGAGCCGTGGAAAGTGCCGCACCGTGACGAATTCGGCGCGTTTCCGGTCGAATTCATGGAAACCGCACCGGCGGATGGGTTCAAGCCCTATGCCCGCGATGCCAAGGGCGCGCGACCGTGGGTCAAGCCGGGCACGCCGGGGCTGCTTCACCGGATCGGCGGGATCGAAAAGCAGGTCGATACCGGCCACATCAATTATGAAGCGGCCAACCATCAGGCAATGACCGACCTGCGCAAGGGCAAGGTTGACGGGGTCGCGGATCATATCCCCGATCAGGCGGTCGAGCTGGGCACGACGACGGGCAAGCTAGTCGTTGTCGGTTGGGGATCGACGTTCGGCCCGATTTTGCAAGCCGTGCGGCGGGCGCGGAACAAGGGGCTGGATGTGTCGCATGTTCATATCCGGCATATCTGGCCGTTGCCGAAGAATTTGGGCGATCTGCTGCGCGGCTATGACAAGATACTGGTGCCAGAGATGAATACGGGGCAGCTGAAGACTGTCCTGCGCGATCAGTATCTGGTCGATGCCAAGCCGTTGAATAAGGTGTCGGGGCAGCCGTTCAGGAT
Organism: Sphingomonas sp.; assembly: GCA_043756805.1. Lineage (GTDB taxonomy): Bacteria > Pseudomonadota > Alphaproteobacteria > Sphingomonadales > Sphingomonadaceae > Sphingomonas_O. The sequence continues at coordinate 2,195 of JAYUQI010000064.1, read as the reverse complement.
TGCCGAGATTGAAGCAGCAATTGAGGCTGAATTGAATTAAGAACTGCCGTCACCCTGAACTTGTTTCAGGGTCCATGCTCAAGCGGGAACTGCTACTCGCGTTTCGGGATGGATGCTGAAACAAGTTCAGCATGACGGCGTATGTTGGAAAGTTGTAAAAATGAACGACATGACCCCCATTCGCCTGACGACGCCCAAGGATTGGGAGACCGATCAGGAAGTGCGCTGGTGCCCCGGCTGTGGTGATTATGCGATTTTGAAAGCGGTGCAGCGGACGATGCCCGAGCTGGGCGCGCGGCCCGAAAATACCGTGTTTGTCAGCGGGATCGGCTGCTCGTCGCGGTTCCCATATTATATGGAAACATACGGGTTTCACACAATCCACGGGCGCGCGCCGACGGTGGCGACGGGGGTGAAGCTCGCCAATCCCGAGCTCGACGTGTGGATCATAACGGGTGACGGCGACGCGCTGTCGATTGGCGGCAACCACACGATGCACTTGCTGCGCCGCAATCTGAATTGCCAGTTCTTGCTGTTCAACAATGAAATCTACGGGCTAACAAAAGGCCAATATTCGCCGACCAGCCGCGAAGGCACCAAGTCGCCGTCGACACCATTCGGCTCTGTCGATCGCCCCGCGCGGCCCTGCGCCTTTGCTTTAGGGGCTGGCGCGCGGTTCGTGGCGCGAAGCATCGATATTCACAAGAAGTTGCCCGAGGTTTTGAAGGCGGCGTACCGCCACAATGGCGCGGCGTTTGTCGAGATTTTCCAGAATTGCATTGTCTATAACGCGGATGTGTTCGGTGAGTTTACCGACAAGGCGAACGCCGACGATCAACAGCTGTGGCTAGAAGATGGCAAGCCGATGCTGTTTTCGAAGGGGCTGAAGGGAATTGCGCTCAATACGACGACGCTGAACCTGACGGTCGTTGATGTGATTGACGGCGACTGGGCCGCAGCAGGGGTGATCGTCCATGACGTCACCAACCGCGCGGTGGCGCATATGCTCGTCGAGATGATCCTCGGGCCGTTCCCGATGGCGCTCGGTGTGCTTTATGACGATCCGCGCCCGACGTTTGACCAGACTTTGCTGGCCGCCGACGAAGCGACAGCGGACGGAAAATCGGCTGACTTGCAAGCGCTGATGGAGCGCGCGCAGACATGGCATGTTGATAAGGATCATCATGTGATATGATCCACTATATTGTCACCCCCGCGAAGGCGGGGGCCCAACTCCCGAAGCTCGATAACGGGAGTTGGATTCCCGCCTTCGCGGGAAGGACGAGGTTGGTTGGATGAATATCCTATGGTTTCGCCAGGACCTTCGCCTTTCCGACAATGCTGCGCTGAATGCGGCGGTTGCCGAGGGGCCGGTTGTCGCGGTTTATGTGTTCGATGAGCATGCGGGCGCGGCGCAGCACTGGTGGTTGCATCATAGTTTGACAGCGCTGTCCAACAGCCTTCGCGAGCGCGGGGTATCGCTCATCTTGCGGCGGGGCGATGCGGTCGCCGAACTCAAGGCGCTGATGGCCGAGACCGGTGCAACGCATATCCATGCGATGCGGGCGTATGAGCCATGGTGGAAAGCGGCGGACACGGCGCTGGGCGATGCTCTAACGCTGCATCACGGCAATTACCTCGTGCATCCGCCGACCGTGCTGACAGGGGGCGGCGGGCGTTACAAGATTTTCACGCCCTATTGGCGCGCGATCCTGGGCCGGATGCCGCCGCCGTTGCCGTTGAAAGCGCCCGAGACGATCGAAGGTGTTGCGGCGAAGAGCGACAGACTGGCGGACTGGGACCTGTTGCCGACCAAGCCCGACTGGTCGACGGGGTTTGATGTCTGGACGCCGGGTGAGGCGGGAGCGAAGGCGGCGCTGAAAACATGGCTTGATCATGTGGACGACTATGACCGTGCGCGGAATATGCCGTCCGAAGTGGGCACGTCACGCCTGTCGCCGCATCTGCATTTCGGCGAGATTTCGCCCGCGACCGTCTGGCATCATGTGGCCAAGCGTGTGGGCGAAAAAGGCGAGCCGTATCTGCGCGAGATTGGCTGGCGTGATTATGCCGCGAATACGATTGACCAGTTTCCCGATTACGGAACGGCGAATGCGCGGGCGGATTTTGACCGTTTGCCGTGGCGCGATGCCGAGGCGGATTTTGTCGCCTGGACCAAGGGGCAGACCGGATAC